>CANQAJ010000157.1 GCA_947589365.1 uncultured Clostridia bacterium
AGCATCAGATACTGCCGAAAGCAAGACTGAGAAAGAAAGCAATAATGATATGGAAAGCAGCAATAACGAAGAAAGCAGTAATGACACGGAAAGCAAGGACAATACCGTTTCAGACGAGGAAAGCACAGAAAGCAGCGAAAATGAATCTGAATCTGACGGGTACTGGCTCGCCGAAATCGGTGACAGCGGAACTTGCGGTGAAAATGTCAAATGGGAGCTTCGTGAAAACGGTGAGCTGGTCATAAGCGGCAGCGGAAATATGTATGATTATTCTACCAAAGATGTCGTGACAGATCCGAAATATCCGAAAGATACAAAATATACGGGACATAATATACAAACAGTCACTATTGAAAAAGGTGTATCAAGTATAGGAGACAATGCGTTTCATGGTTTTGCGGACATGACAAGCATAACTATTCCGGATAGTGTGACAAAAATCGGAGGAAGTGCGTTTGAGTACTGCCGAGGACTGACAAGTATCAATATCCCCGACAGCGTTACAACTATTGGTATCTCGGCATTCTTTGGCTGTACCGGACTGAAGGACTTACATATCCCCAACAGCATAACAAAAATTGATAGTCTTACGTTCGAGTCCTGCGAAGGACTGTCAAGTATCACTATACCTGACGGCGTGACAAGTATTGGTGATATGGCGTTCAGCAGCTGCGACCGACTGACAAGCATAACTATCCCGGACAGTGTGACAAGTATAGGTGAATATGCGTTTCAGAATTGCCCGGTTCTTACAAGTGTAACTATCCCCGATAGCGTGACAACTATCGACAGCGGTGCATTTGAAGATTGTGAACTGCTGGCAAATATTACTATTCCCGATAGTGTGACAAACATGGGAAACTTTGTGTTCTACGATACTTTATGGTATGAAAAGCAGCCTGACGGTGTTGTGTATGCGGGAAAGGTAGCATATGGTTACAAAGGAGATAAACCCTCCGATACAAATATCGTTTTAAAGGACGATACGGTAGGCATTGGAGGAGGTGCGTTCAAATTAGAAACATGGATAACAAGCATGACTATCCCGGAAAGTGTAAAAAACATCGGATTTGAGGCATTCGAGAACTACACCCATATTGTCATGTATGTAAAAAGCGGATCTTATGCCGAAAGCTATGCAAAAGAAGAAAACATAAAGTTTGTTGCAGAATAGCGAAATTCAAATTTGTTGCTAATTAGAAAACTAAAAATATCAGGAGGAAAACTATGTTAAAAACAAAAAATAAAAAAATTTTATCGGCAGTACTTGCCGCTGCGGTGCTTTGCGGCTCTGCTGCTGTATTTACGGGCTGTCAAAACGGAAGTTCCGATACTACTTCCGGTTCTCAAAACGATAATAGTACGGAAATCAGCAATACCGAAGAAAGCAGTAATGACACGCAAAGCAAGGACGATTCCGAAACCGTTTCAGACGAGGAGAGTACAGAAAGCAGCGAAAATGAATCTGATGGGTACTGGCTCGCCGAAATCGGTGACAGCGGAACTTGCGGTGAAAATGTCAAATGGGAGCTTCGTGAAAACGGTGAGCTGGTCATAAGCGGCAGCGGGGATATGTATGATTATTTTACCAAAGATGTCGTGACAGATCCGAAAGATACAAAATTTACGGGACATAATATACAAACTGTCACTATTGAAAAAGGTGTATCAAGCATAGGAAACAATGCGTTTCATGGTTTTGCGGACATGACAAGCATAACTATTCCGGATAGTGTGACAAGTATAGGTGAATATGCGTTTGAGGACTGCCAAGGACTGACAAGTATCAATATACCCGACAGCGTTACAAGTATTGGTATGGCGGCATTCTTTGGCTGTACCGGACTGAACGACTTACATATCTCCAACAGCCTAACAGAAATTGGGGATTTTATATTCGATTCCTGCGAGGAATTGACAAGTATCACTATACCTGACGGCGTGACAAGTATTGGTGATATGGCATTCAGCAGCTGCGACCGACTGACAAGCATAACTATCCCGGACAGTGTGACAAGTATAGGTGAATATGCGTTTCAGAATTGCCCGGTTCTTACAAGTGTAACTATCCCCGATAGCGTGACAACTATCGAGTTCGGTGCATTTGAAGATTGTGAACTGCTGGCAAATATTACTATTCCCGATAGTGTGACAAACATGGGAGGCCTTGTGTTCAACAATACTTTATGGTATGAAAAGCAGCCTGACGGTGTTGTGTATGCGGGAAAAGTTGCATACGGCTACAAAGGAGATGAACCCTCCGATACAAACGTCGTTTTAAAAGACGATACGGTAGGCATTGCAGGAAGTGCGTTCAAATTAGAAACATGGATAACAAGCATGACTGTCCCGGAAAGTGTAAAAAACATCGGATTGGAGGCATTCGAGAACTACATTACCCATATAGTCATGTATGTAAAAAGCGGATCTGCCGCCGAAACATACGCAAAAGAAAACAACATACCGTTCGTTGCGGAATAAAGAAATTAAAATTTATTGCTAATATAGAAAATTAAAAAATATTGGGAGGAAAAACCATGTTAAAAAGAAAAAATAAAAAAATTTTATCAGCAGTACTTGCCGCTGCGGTGCTTTGCGGCTCTGCTGCCGTATTTGCGGGCTGTCAAAACGGCGGTTCCGATACTTCCGGTACTCAAAACAATAATACTACAGAAAGCAGTAATGACACGGAAAGCAAAGAATCTTCCGAAACCGTTTCGGACGAGGAAAACACAGAAAGCAGCAATGACACGGAAAGCAAAGACTATTCCGAAACCGTTTCCGACAAGGAAAGTACAGAAAGCAGCGAAAATGAACATACATATGTGGAGTACGGTACTGCCAATATCGGTGACAGCGGAACTTGCGGTGAAAATGTAACATGGGAACTTCGTGAAAACGGTGAGCTGGTCATAAGCGGCAGCGGGGATATGTATGATTATTCGGAAGGTTCACTAAACACGGGATATAATATAAAAACAGTTGTTATAGAAAAAGGCGTATCAAGTATAGGAAACAATGCGTTTCACGGTTTTGCGGATATGACAAGCATAACTATTCCCGATAGTGTGACAAGCATCGGAGAAAATGCGTTTTATAACTGTCAGGGACTTACAAGTATCAATATTCCCGACAGCGTGACAAGTATCGGCAACATGGCGTTCTATAGCTGCAATAAAATGAAAGAAGCACATATCTCCGACAGCCTGACAGAAATCGGGGATTTTATATTCGAGTCCTGCGAGGAATTGACAAGTGTCAATATACCTGACGGCGTGACAAGTATCGGCAGCAGTGCATTCTCTGCCTGCAAAAAACTGAAAAACATAACTATCCCCGACAACGTGACAACTATCGGAACCGGTGCATTTAATTTCTGCGACGGACTTACAAGTATCAATATACCTGACAGCGTGACAAGTATTGGTGACATAGCGTTCGCGTCCTGCGATGGACTGACAAGTATAACTATCCCCGACAGCGTGACAAGTATTGGTAAAATGGCATTTTCGGACTGCAAAGGACTGATAAGTGTAACTATCCCCGACAGCGTGACAACTATCGGAGACGGTACATTTAAGTTATGCGAAAAACTTAAAAGTATAACAATACCTCCAAGTGTTACAAGTTTTGGCAGTGATGTATTCGACCAATGCCCCTTGATTAACATAAAATGCAAAAGCGGATCTGCCGCCGAAACATACGCAAAAGAAAACAACATAAAGTTTGCTGTGGAATAAAATAATTCCCGCCCCAACAAAATTTTACAGGGCGGGAAATTTTTATATCATTTTATAATTTTTATGTTATAATATGTGCAGAAATATAAATAATTAATTTTTAACAAAATTTTTTTGATTTTACTATCCTCCCCCATTTCTCGGTTGTATATATTTATGAGCGGAGAAAGGAGGTAAAAATTCCGTGTGGGTTATAAAATATTACCTGCAATTATGTGCAAAAAAAATTTATATCGAGGAAGTGAAATCAGAAAGCTTATTTTTAATTATTTTAAAAAATATTAAAAACGGAGGAAAAATATGAACAAGGACTTTAACGAAATAATAAAGGCTGCTCTTTCGGGTGATGAAGCGGCTTTTGAGGCTCTTTATACCATGACAAAGGATTCGGCTTATTTTATTGCCCTGAGTATTACACATAATGAACAAGATGCTCTCGACATTTTACAGGACAGCTATATAAAAGCATTTACACATCTCGATACAGTTGATCCGCCCGAACTTTTCGACAACTGGTTTAATCGGATAGTTGCAAATTGCAGTAAGAATTTTATCAAACGCAAAAAGCCGATACTGTTCTCGGATATATCCGAAACCGACTCGTTAAATGAGTTTGACGAGGAAACAGATCCGGAACTTATTCCGCATGAAATTGCGGACAAAAAGGAAACAAGCAGACTGTTGATGGAAATTATAAATAAACTTCCCGAAAACAGACGTCTTGTTATTCTCATGTATTACTATCAGGAAATGTCAACTAAGGAAATATCCGAAACTCTTGAATTACCGCTCACGACAGTTAAGTATTATCTTCTTGAGGGAAGAAAGGAAATAAAAACAGAGCTTGAAAAACTCGACAAAGAGGGTACACGTCTTTATGCCGTTATACCGTTTGCACTTTTCCCCTCTCTTATCGGACAGGCGGCTGAAAATTTAAATGCACCCGTGTTTTCCTCTGTTTCCGCAAAGATAATGAAAAATGTAAATTCAGGCATCAGTAATCAGCATATTGCATCTTCCGAGCCGCAATCTCACACAACATCATCAACAAAATTAAACGTAGGTAAAAATACGTTTTTGAAAACAACAGCGGGAAAAATAATAACGGCAGCTGCGGCAGCGGCGGTCATAGGCGGAGGCGTGACAACCGCTGTAATAATCGCCAACAATAACAACGGCGGCAGTCAGCAGCCGTATGAAAATGCCGAAAGTCAAATCAGTTCTTCTTCGGCGGCAAGCAGTAATACACAATCCGACACCGACCTCTCCGAAAGTTCACTATCCGACAGTAGCTCCGATGTTCAATACAGTCCTGTCAGTGATTTTGAATACGAAATTAGCGGAGATGAAGTAACAATAACCAAGTACACCGGCAGTGACAGCGATATAGCCATTCCCGATACGATAGAGGGGAAAAAAGTGACGAAATTATCATCAAATTCGGAAAATACTATATTTGCAAATCAAGGTACAATTAAAAACGTAATAATTCCGGACAG
>CANQAJ010000158.1 GCA_947589365.1 uncultured Clostridia bacterium
GATGGCGGTACAATAGAAGCATATGGCGGATACCGTGGTGCAGGAATAGGCGGTTCATGGTCGAATTCCGGCGGAACGGTTGTAGTCAATGGCGGTAAAGTTACCGCAGTAGGAGGAGAAGGAGCAGCCGGTATTGGCGGCGGCTGGGGTAGTTCCGGAGGTACGTTTACTATTAACGGTGGAGAAGTTACCGCAACCGGCAACGGTGCCGATGATGTAACCGGTGAAAAAAAGATAAATAGCGGTATTTTTAATGGTGAGGATTTTACCCCTGCGAGCTTTACCGTTACTATTCCTTCAACTGTGAAACTCGGCGAAAGTGTAGATATAAATCTGGGCGATGTCGTTGTTGGTAAGGATAGAGCAATTGATGTAAAGCTCATAAAGGCAAGCGGAAAAAACAATACGCTTGCACTGAGCGTAAACGGCGAAGAGATACCATACGCCATAAAAAAGAACGATGAAAACGGAGACGAAGTAAAAGTGAACGACACAATTCTCTCGGCAACACAAGACAGCAGTGTGAAATTGTATTTTACTAAACCGACAACAACTCCGAAATATACGGGCAATTATACCGGCACGGTTACGTTTTTGGTTAAGGTGGCTGTTTTGTAAGACAATTTTACTTACCTGATAACCCGGTAAAGGAGGGTGAAACAAGTGAATTTAAAAAATACGTTAACAAAGTTTACCGCAGTAACTACAGCCGCCGTATGTTTCGTTTCTTTATCATCATTGCCGGATGACTGTACGGTCTTTGCAGCAGATGATTATATACATAGCTCGGGGCAACACAGCGGGTGGACAGCAGTCGGCTCGACCTTACCAACCAGTAGTGGAAATTATTATTTACAATCGAATTTGACCTTTAATGATAGCCGTGTCGTTCATAGTATTGGGGATTCAGGACAAACTGTAAACCTTTGCCTTAACGGTCTGAAGATGACTGTCGGATCTTCTTCTTTTGTTTTCGAGACGAAAGGAACTGTGAATATAGTTAATTGCAAATCAAACAAAAGTACAATTAACGTTGGCATGAACGGACAAAGCTGTATTGCGAACGGTGGAAATTTGTATATAGAAAACTGTGAATTAGGTGCTAAGGCATGGGGCGTGAATAATACCGGTAGCAAACTCACTTTGAAAGACTGTTTGGTACAAGCTCCGCATGGTGTATGTCTGGGAGGATCAACATCAACATCAGCAACAATTAAAAGCTCTGAAATCAGAGCCACAAGTTATACGGCAATAGATGTGCAAAGCCAAGCTCATGTGACTGTTGAAGATTGTACAATATCAGGCATTGACAAGGGTATAAATTGTTCCGGAGAGCTTATTTTAAGCGGTACAAACAGTATTTCCTGCAGTGGAGGCTATGCCATAAACGGCAACGGGACTGTAAAGATTTCCGGCACAAATACTATCAAAAGCACAAATAGCTACGGTATATACTGCAACGGTGGGAGTATTGAACTATCGGGTAAAAATGAAATTACGGGAAGCACAGCAGGAATGTATATTGGTACGAACAAGAAAATTACCATAACTGGAAGCCTCAGCAACAGTACACCTATTTCAATAGAGACTGCCGTAAAGCCTACGGACGAAGCCCCCGTTGTACTTACCGACAGTTCAAATACAAATCTGAATGACCCAAATAAGTTTGTATCTGCTGATAATAAGTACAGAGTTGTAAAGGATCCGCAGACCGGACAGTTGCAGCTGACTACAGGAGCGGAGCTGCATTCTATGAGTGTTTCCTATAATGTTGAACCGTCTTATACAGTAGTGATACCCGCAACAGTAAACCTTTCTCAGGAAAAAGAGACAAAAAGCAGTATTTCCGTACAGGATGTATCTCTTGAAAAAGGACAAAGGGTGAAGGTAAGTCTTACAGGGGCAAGCCCAATACCTGATAGCACTACGTTTCATGTAAAATCAAATAGTAATGTAATTGATTATACGATTAAGAGTAACAATCAACCGGTTAAGATCGGTGATAATCTGTTAAGCGTAACCTGTGAGGACGGCAGTGGAACAGCGGAACTTACTTTTTCCGCTCCGAAGATTACTTTTGCCGGTACATACACCGGCACGCTAACGTTCACTATTTCAGTAAGCTAACAGGCATACTGATTGTGATATATACGAAAGGAGTTTTTATCATGAAAAACAAGAAATTTGTAAGAACATTGACAGCGATCGCACTCACAGCAGCAATAGCTGCACCGATAACTGCTTCGGCAGCCGGTACTATTGAATCGGGTTCCCAGCAAACGGTAAGTGGTGCAGGCGTATCGAGTACACAGACAGCCGAAACAAAGGTTAATCTTAATGCGGAGGCAATGTATATTGTCACCATTCCCGCAACAATCAATCTTCAACAAGTGGGCGATACTGCGATTTACCAAGGCAATGATAAGGTTACTGCCGACCATGTACATCTTGAAGAAGGCAAAAAACTTGAAGTAACATTAGGAAGTGATTTTGAGCTTAGAGCAGAAGGCGGAGATACTCTGACTTATATAGCTGCAAAAAATGATAGTTTTGACCCAAAAATCGAAAACAACGGTGTTGTGGGTTATTTTGAGGCCAATACCGGTGCTACGCCAGACACTGCACTCGAGATATACTTCAAGACAACACAGGAATTGAAATTTGCCGGTGAATATTCGGATGTGGTAACATTCTCGTTCAAACAAGTTGATGTTAACCCCTGAGAATTATCACGGCTAAAAAGATATGGAGGTGATGTAAATGAAGAAGGCAGCTGCCGCAATATTAGCTTCAATCATCACAAGCCTGGCAGTTACATCCGTCTCTGTCAATGCTGAAGATAGAAGCACACTTATAACAACAACAATTTCACCTGCTTTTACAGTGACAATTCCGCTGAGCGTCAAGGTGCCGTTTAATTCGCTTTCCACGGATTTCGGAAGTGTTAGCCTTGATGCGGCTCGTCTTGAATCCGACAAATGCGTTGTTGTTACACTTGAAACTGACAATACGCTTGATAATAAGTCAAATCCTGACGAAGCTATTCCGTACAGTATTCATAATAAGAGTGACGACAGTGTTTTCGTTTCGGGAACCTACGTTTTCACCGGAGATAAAAGCGATCTGTCGATCAATATTAAACAGGATGACTGGAATAGTGCTAACGCCGGGGATTATGAGGATACCGTAACATTTCATATCCAATACACCGAAAAATAAGGGGGTATCGGTATGAAGAAAATAGTATGTTTTCTCTTGTCGCTGTGTATGTTATCCTTTTCTTTGCCGGTAGTCTATGCTGAGGAACAGTCGGCGTATTCCTATGATGACGCAACAAAAATTACCGTGACTGTTCCCGAATATCATACCGTTACGGGCGAAATGCCCGACGGTGTGGTACTGTATATGGACGGAAACGCTGTCGATGATACAAAAGTGGAACGGCTTTCGAGCCATACCTTTACCATCGGCAGTACGGATGAGAATAACAGAAAAATTGATAAGGTGTATGTCAACGGCGAGGACGTGACAGACGAAATTACGGGCGAAGGATATACCGTCCCGTCTGTTTACGAAGATCTGTTTTTTACGGTAACACTTGGCGACGAAATAATACCGGGAAATCTTGAGTTTAACTCCGAGATAGGGGAAAATGCCCCGACACTTGACCTTACACCCGAAGATATCCAAGCTATTGAGGACGCCGTGCTTACCGATGAGGATAGAGAATCCGTAAAAAACGGTTCGCAAATAAACATAACGCTTTCTGTAACTGATGTCGGCGATAGTATTACCGACGAGGAAAAGTCTCTTGTTGATGCCCTTATTTCCGGAGAGTTCACACCGGGTGAGTATCTCGATATAGAAATACTCAAAACAACAGAAAATGAGGAAACCTATGTAACACAGCTTTCAAAGGAAATAAAGCTGACATTAACAATTCCGGAATATCTGAGAGCCGAAAACAGAACTTTTGCTATGGTTCGTTTACACGACGGAGAAGCTACGCTGCTTGAGGATCTCGATGATTCTCCGGATACTATCACATTTCTCTCCGATAAGTTTTCGGTATATGTGTTAGTTTATGCGGATGCTGCGGTCGTGCCGGAACAGGACAGCAGTGAGCCGAGCGTTGATTTTGTCAGTGATGTAAGTACTGATGATTCCGACGGAGCAAATCCCGACCGGAACAGTGATAAACCGACAGATACCGCAAAAACGGGAGATACCGCACCTGTAGCATTGTTGGTATTGTATTTAACCGTTTCTGTAATAGCATTATGTCTGTTTAGAAAGAAAAAAGAAAATTAAACATTTTTTGGGCTGACACACTTAGTTAGTATGCCGGCCCAAAAAAATGTCTTCTTATATGATTGCGTATATAAAAACCCGACAGAGGGAAAATATTGTACATATTAAATTGTTGACACAAAAATTGACTTATGTTATAATGAGATTGGATCTGTATGGATATTCTGAAATTTTGTAATATTTTTGTAATATTTCATAAGGGGTGGTAACATATGGGTAAAAAGATGAAAGCGGCGATAATATTTGCTTTTATAATAATGATGACTACAACACTTTTTTGTATTTCATCAATGATCACATTTGCGGAGGACTATTGTACTGTTACTGTAAATTATTTATACAGCAACGGTTACCCCGCATATGAATCATATGTTGCTGTTTTTCAAAAAGGTGATAATATAGATGTAACGGTGCGAAATCCGGAAATTCTTGGATATACTCCGAAGCATTCACTCGAGGGAGATGCTGCGGACGAAACCGTAACGAAATTGAAATACGATAATATTTCACAAGATTATACAATAAAGGTGTATTATGTCCCACGTGAAGTTCCGTATGAGGTAAGGTATTTTTTCCAGAATATATCCGATGATTTATATACGGAAAACAATTCACTTGATGAAAACTTATATAAGGGCATGGGTCTGACAGGCAGTAAAGTTAATGCTTTCCCCCCAAATTGATGGATTTACACAGTTGTTTTATAACGAAGATGCGATAGCCGCTGACGGCTCAACCGTATATGAAGTATATTATGATAGAAATTATACTCTTATAAATTTTGATCTTGACGGCGGATACGGTGTTGAGCCTGTATATGCAAAATACGGCAGCATATACACGATTGCCGAGCCTGTCAAGTCCGGTTATGTCTTTTTGGGTTGGGCACGTACGAATGAGAACGGAGAATATAT
>CANQAJ010000159.1 GCA_947589365.1 uncultured Clostridia bacterium
AAAGTCTTTACTCGATATGATAAACTTGATTCCATGTATTTATCTTTTATTCAATTTGCTTGCATTGTAAAATGGTCCAATTAGTGTCAACACGCTCTAGTAATTCTAATGTATTTAGTGTCAACAGTCTGTAGTATTTACGGATAACTGATGTTTATGAGTGAACCCTCCACAAAGTCAATTTTGAACCCCCTACAAAGGGAAAATCAAAAGGTATTACCGCTTGACTTTTTGCCTTTTAGAGCAATTACTATTATTAACCCACTGTGTGAAGGGTATTAGTTTGGAAAATGAAAAAGCACGTTGATGATATTGTTAAAGCTCCATTGAAAATTTCATTTGAATCTCCTTTAGAAATTTTTCCGCAGCTTTGGAGAAAACCTGATACCGTTTCCAAACTATGCATAACCCGGCTTCTAAAACCGGGGAAAGCGGTTTGAAGCAAAGGCCACTCTCGCCTGCCGTATTGATAAGCTTATCAAGGGCAATTGCATAACCGAAACCTGATTTTACAAATCTTGAAGCATTATACAAAAGATCATAAAATGCTACAACATTTAATTGGGATAAATCTTTCCGCAGCCATGCGGTCATTTCACCACCGGAAGATGTCTGATGCGATATAATCAAAGGTTTATCCCATAAGTCTTCGGCACAAACGCTGTCTTTTTGTGCAAGCGGACTATCCGCAGACATAAGCACGCCCCAAGTATCCTTTACAGGCAAACGTACATAATCATATTTGGCAGCGTCAAAAGGCTCGACCAATAAGCCAAAATCAATAAGTCCCTTATCCAACCGCTCTGCAACGTGTTCTGCATCGCCGCTGTAAATGTGGTAACGAATAAGAGGATATTTGCCTTGTAAATCTTTTGCCGCTTCCGCAATCGTGGAAACAGCGTCTGTTTCACCGCTGCCGATGTAAACGTCACCGCTTATGCTTTCGTCGGAGGCGGATAATTCTGTTTTTGTTTTTTCCATCAATGCCACGATTTCTTCCGCCCTTTTGTGCAGAAGCACCCCGTCTTCGGTAAGCGTTACCTTTTTACTTCCTCTGATAAGAAGCTGCTTTCCTATTTCGTCTTCCAAGCCCTTTAGCTGCCTTGACAGAGGGGGTTGCGTCATGTGTAAGGTTTCAGCCGCCCTTGTAATGCTTTCTTCTCTTGCTACCGCAAGAAAGTACTGTAATACTCTAATATCCATTTTATCGCCTCCATAAAAATTATAGCACACGTTTCGATACTTTCCAAGTATGCAGACGCATTTAATATATGTATTTGATATTTTATTTACTTGCTGCTACAATAGAGTTATAAAGAAACACAACGGAGGGATATTTTATGGAAAATGATAATATCACACCGGCAGAAACACTTAAATGCTTTTGTGATGACGTTGAACCGGAAGCGGAAAAACGACTGACCGGCTGCGATTTGTTTCAGGAAGCCGTAAAAATTACAATGGAAATCAACACGCACTACCATACGCCGGGAGAACTGCGGGATTTGATGTCACAGCTTACGGGCAAAAAGATTGATGACACCTTTCGGATGTTTCCTCCGTTTACCGCCGATTTCGGGAAAAACATTACCATCGGGAAAAATGTATTTTTCAATTCGGGATGCCGGTTTCAGGATCAGGGTGGTATCGTAATAGGTGACGGTGTTTTGATCGGTCACAACGTCGTAATTGCAACGATAAATCACGATTTAAGCCCCGAAAATGAACGTAAAAATCACTATGCACCAGTGAAAATCTACGACAACGTATGGATTAGCTCGAACGCGACAATTCTCCCCGGCGTGACGGTCGGCGAGTGGGCAGTTGTAGCAGCCGGAGCCGTTGTTTCCAAAGATGTAGAACCTTATACCGTTGTCGGTGGCGTTCCGGCAAAGGTTATCAAACGGATTAAAACGGAGGCGTGACAAAAATGAAACGATTTACAACGCTCATTCTTTCATTAATTTTAATTTTCTGCTGCACTGCTTGCAGTGGGAACCAAGGCAGCGGAAGCCTACCCGGCGAGAAGAATTCATCGACCGATTCTGCTGCAAGTACGACGGTTTCTTCCCACGAACAATCAGGTAAGGAAAAGCCAAGCGACTCGGAGAAGGAAGCTCAAAGTAAAGAAACAGATTCCAACCATGCGGAATCCGCTGAATTGCCGGAGACTGATGCCGAGCAGTCAGTAACTCAGGCACAGTCTGGCGAAACACCTTCTCCCAATAGAAATTCGGAAGCAACGAAAGAAAGTTCAAAACCGTCAGAGCCAAAAGAAACAGAGCCACCTACATCCAATGAAACTGTACCGCCTGAAACTCAGAAGACAGAGCCGCCCAAGTCTCAGGAGGCAGAACCGCCCGAAACGCAAGGTGCTAAAATCCTTGTTGTCTATTTCTCGGCAACCGGTACAACAAGACCGCTTGCGGAATATGCCGCAGACATTCTGAACGCTGACATTTATGAGATCGTACCGCAAGATCCCTACACGGATGAAGATTTGGCCTATTACACGGGCGGTCGTGCTGATCGGGAGCAGAACGACCCTTCTGCACGTCCGGAAATATCCGGCTCCGTCCAAGATATGAGTCAATATGATACCATCCTGATCGGCTATCCCATTTGGCACGGGCAGGCACCGAAAATCATCTATACCTTCCTTGAAAGTTATGACTTTTCCGGTAAGACGATTTTACCGTTCTGCACTTCACATTCAAGTGGAATCGGTTCAAGTGCCGACAATCTTCACTCCCTTGCATCGGGAGCGAACTGGCTGGATGGAAAAAGGTTTGCCGGCGGTACTTCCAAAGAAGAAATCGAAAGCTGGCTTGAGGAAAACAACATAAAGCCGAATGAAGCACCTGTTTCCGCCGAGGTTGGCAAATTTGACTTTGAAAAGAAAACCGTAATGCTTAACAGCGGTTATGAAATGCCAATTATGGGACTGGGAACCTACAGCCTTTCCGATGAAGAATGCTACAACTCGATTACGGCTCTGCTCGAATCCGGCGGGCGGCTTATCGACACGGCATATATGTACGGCAACGAGGCGGCAGTCGGGCGTGCGGTACGGGATTCCGATGTGCCGAGAGAGGAAATATTCGTCATTACGAAAATCTATCCCGGCGAGCAGTTTGCGAACCCCGAAAAGGCTATTCAGGATGCACTTGACAAACTGGACATCGGATATATCGACATGATGTTGCTTCATCACCCCGGAGAAAACGATGTGAAAGCCTATCTTGCGATGGAAAAATTCGTGAAGGACGGAAAAATCCACTCGCTCGGTTTGTCAAACTTTTATGTGGAGGAACTGGAGGAATTTCTGCCGCAGGTGAACATCACCCCGGCACTGGTGCAAAATGAGATCCACCCGTACTATCAGGAAAACGATGTGATTCCTTATATTCAAAATCTCGGAATCGTCGTTCAGGGATGGTATCCCTTCGGCGGCAGAGGACACACCTCGGAGCTGCTGGGCGACAGCGTAATTTCGAGCATTGCCAAAGCACATGGCGTTACTTCGGCACGGGTGATTCTACGGTGGAATCTGCAAAAGGGCGTGGTCGTTATCCCCGGTTCGAGCAATCCCGATCATATCAAAGAAAACCTTGATATTTTTGGATTCAATTTAACTGATGATGAAATAAAACGTATCAATGCATTAGACAGAAACGAAAAACACGATTGGTATTGATCGTTATACTGTAGGATAGATAGATTTTCAGGTGAAGATCAATGTCATGGGACGTATATTAATGGTTGAATCTGATGATAGAGATGTTTCTATTTTCGATGAAATTATAAGAGCATTAGAACAGCATTCCCATTTTGAGGATTTTCGACTGCGGGATGAATCAATATTATCACCCCCGGGACTCGACATTTTTCTTCGCCGGAGAAAGGCATACAGTGGGTACACTGAAATTACATTGACTACTAAAGAATTTGGTACATTTTGTTTGGCGGTGGTTTGTAGTCCATTTACAAACCACCGCTTATTTTTTTGCCCTTTTTCATTCGTAATTTGGGTCGATTACCTAAAATCCGCTTCTTTTATCCTTAAATTATCTGTATTTTTGTGTCATAACTTGCGACCAAATATTGCATTTCTATTGTTTCGCTACCGTTTCATACAATATAATTCCTGTGTTGACATATTAACATGGGGAAAGCTGAAAACTGTCTCCGAAATGGGGGCAATTATGGAAATACCACGAGTCGGGACTGGCTATTCACTGCCCGAAAAAAAAAACAAAGTTCTTCAGGTTTCTAAAAAGTTTATGCAGTTCAGAGAAGAAAATCTTAAAAGAATTATCAGTGAAGAAGGTTGTCGGATGTGAATGAACCGCTATTTTCTTTTATGCAAAAATGTAAAGGCTGCCGCTCTGCGTTTTTTTACGCTTGTGCGACAGCCCCTTCGTTTCAAAAGTAAAAGCCATAATTCAAGTAACTTTACTCAAATTATAACTTTTTTCTGTTTATTTGGCTGTGACGGTAAATGTTCTATTTTTCGTTCTCAAATATGTCTAAATTATGAACATATGTATTCAAATCGCTGTCATAATGCTCTTCCAGATAGTTATAAGCACGTTTTTTATAATCATGTGCCTCATCACACCGATTTATATGATAGTAAACTGTACTGATATCTACCAATATGTATCCTGTAGTGAAATTGGAATCATTAGTGTCTTTTATTTCAAGTACCTGCTGCAAGCAGGTTATCTATTGTTCATACCGCTCCATAAAGGTATAACAAGTTTCTTGTTTGTGATAAACAACACCCTTGTGTCCTTCCATTCTGAAAAGCCGTTACGCTCATAACGTCCCCGCAATGCCTTATCTTTTGCAGCGGCAGGATAGGATTCTCCCGGACAGCGGACACCCATTTGTATGCAATACTGTTCTTCCGTGATATGATAAACAGGCCATCGGGGTCTTCCAGTCCCTGCATCTGCTTCAAGACTTCTCCGTGTATCTCGCTTGTATACTATCACAGAACGGTGTTTGTCAATGCACAGATAATGACCAAACGGAAGGACAAAGCAAAATGTCCTGCTGCTGTGTTTTTCAACACCAATTTTATCAGTTATTTTTGCTTTTCAATTCCTGATACAACTCTTTGAGTGAATTTCGTGGTTTTATGTTTTTCTTAAGCCCATCTTCATATACCTTTATCCAGAGCTTTTCATCTCCGAATCGTCTTATCGTAT
>CANQAJ010000160.1 GCA_947589365.1 uncultured Clostridia bacterium
CTGCTCGGGCTGTTGCTGTTGTACAGGCTCGGTTGACCATTGTCTCTTTGCTTTTGGTGCCGGCTGCTGCGGCTGCTGCGGCTGCTCGGGCTGTTGTTGCTGTACAGGCTCGGTTGACCATTGCCTCTTTGCCTTTGGTGCCGGTCGCTGAACATTACCTTTTTCTATACTTATCCCTGCCTCGGAGTGTGCGGCTTCGGACGGCACCGGTTTCTCAGTGTTAATATCGGGAAGCCTGTCCTCTACCTCCTCCTGTTCAATAGGAGTAAGCCTAACGGCAGGTGTCTGCCTTATCTGCTCTATTGTTATCTCTCTTTCAAGCTGCATGGGAGGCAATTTATTATCAACCTTTTCCGACTCTATCGGAGTCAGCTCTACAGCCGGTGTATTTGCAATCTTAGACAAAGGAACAGGTTTTTCTATCTCTATCGGCGGAAGTGCTTTTCCTCCGGCCGAAACCCCGATATCCGGAAGCTTTTTTGCTTCATCAACAGACATCTGCTCCTGTTCCTCATAAACCTCAGTCTGTACGGTCTGCTGCTGTGTTTCGGTCGGGACATACCTTTCCTCCCGCACAGGTTCAGACTTCTTTACAGGCACCTTCTTCTGCTGAGAAATCTCGGTATTATTCTCAACACCGGTTTCAGCCTTTTTAGCCTCCGCTTCCATTTCTTCAGCACTTTTATTTTCCTTGACATTAAATCCGCAGAACGGACAGTTCTGACCGTTATTTACTATTCTGTTGCCGCATCCGGGACAATTTATAAGTAATGCCATACCAATCTCCCCTAAGTCAATTTTATATCAGCACAAAACTGTGCAATTTCCGGGTTTATATGATTATTATACAATATTATCATCAAACAGTCAATATTTTTATGAATCGTAACATTATACATTAATCCGCATTAGCTTTCGCTATCTCCTCAATTTGATACCTTATTCTGAGAAATGCATCCGTAACAACAGGATCAAATTTTTTTCCTCTTTGCTCCTTGATATTTTCAAATACCACGGAAGTCGGCAATGCCGCCTTATAGCTTCTCTTTGCAACAAGTGCATCAAAATAATCCGCTATTGTCATTATCCTCGCACACAGCGGTATTTCATTACCCGATATTCCGTACGGATATCCGGAGCCGTCCCAACATTCATGGTGGTAGAGTGCAACCGATTTAGCCACCTTAAGAAATTCCTCGTCCTCTATATCCGACATTGCTTCTTCAATTATCGCCTTACCATTTACCGTATGCTGCTTTATTGTTTCAAATTCGGACTGCGTGAGCCTTCCGGATTTCGTGAGAATCGAATCGGGAATCGTTATCTTACCTATATCATGCAACGGTGCCGACATCATAACGTCATGCATATATCTTTCATCAAGGATATCCCTGTAATTTCCGTTTCTTTTGAGTTCCTTGACAAGTGCCTCAACATACTCACTTGTACGCTTGACGTGTTTTCCCGTGCTGCCGTCCCTTGCCTCTATGATGTTTGCAAAGCTTATTATTATCTGGTTTTGCATTTCATAAATTGTATTTGTCTTTTCATTTACACTTGTATCAAGCTCGCTCCTTTTTTCATCAAGCGAAAGTACAACCCTGCCCGTAAAAATATGCGTTACTGTAAAGCTTATGATACAGTTAATCACCAACAGTACTATTGATACATCCCCGGGCAGTTTATAATAAGGCTCAATGTCATTAAAAAAGATTACCAGATATATAAATGTAACAGAGGCAACCAGAATAATAAGTCCCCTGAGATAATGATAAAATTTGCCCTTCATCCGTATAAACACGGTCATAAACATCAGAGGTATCAACAGATACTGAAACCCCGGAGCGAGTCCGAACATCCTGACCGTGCATATCTGATGCACAAACAGCTCCACCCCGGCAAGCAGAACACATGGAAACCATGACCCCTTGAATCTCCTGAGAATAATGACAAATGCGGTATAAAGCAATACGCACGCAAGATCCAATATGATCATCATCGGTATTCTCAGATACGAAAAAATCACCATATATGCACTATGCAAAACAAGGCAAGCAAGGAAAAAGATATTCAGCGGTGCACTGAAATATGCAAAATCCGCATAATCTTTGTCATCATTATAGACAGGCGTACCTGTAAAAAAATCTATTATCTTTTTCCGGGACACTTCAACCACCTCTGCATAGCCTACAATACGTATATTTATTTCTCAGAAAATATTAAGATCTGCAAATTTATTAAATTATACTATATTTTCCAACAAAATTCAATAGGATTTATATAATTTTGAGAAACAATTTGGAGGTAGATATAATATGTTTATTGTTATCAATAAAAAAATCATTATTACAGCCGTACTTTGTATATTTATCGCTTCCGTTTGTGCGTCTGTCACGTTTTATTCCATGCCGGTACAAACAGGAACGGTACAAATCAAGCTTCCGATTATTATGTATCACGGACTAATGGAAAAAGAAGACAGACAGAATGAATATATGATTGACCCCGAATTTTTTGAACAGGATCTTGAATATCTTTCCGACAACGGATATAACACGATTTTTTTATCGGAGCTTACGGATTATTTTGAAAAAGGAACTCCCCTGCCGGAAAATCCTGTCATTATCACTTTTGATGACGGATATCTTAATAATTATACCTATGCATATCCTATTTTAAAAAAATACAAAACAAAAGCCGTTATATCTCCGATAGGCTTATCCGCTGATAATGCGGAAAATGAGGAATACCGAAGTCCGCTGTGGTCGCAGTGTACATGGCAGCAGCTGAAGGAAATGTCGGATAGCGGACTTGTTGAAATACAGAACCACACATACAATCTTCATAAGCTTACGGGTAATTCAAGGGGAGCGGCTGCAAAAAGCGGAGAAAGCTATGAAGAATATAAAAAGCGTCTGAGCATTGACCTTATGACCGCCAACGATAGGATAGAAAAGGAAACAGGAACCAAGCCCTGCACCTTTGTATATCCCTTTGGTGCAAAAAGTGAATATACAGAGGAAATCGTTCGTTCACTCGGATTTAAAGCCATTTTAGACTGTGAAAATAAAATGAATCACATTTCAGATAAAGAGGATCTTTTTCATCTTCACAGATTTCTGAGGCCGAATAATCTCAGTGCCGAGGAGTTTTTCGGTGAAATTATGAATAAATAGTCTTCTCGTTATCATATGATTACAATAAACACAATTATGGAGGAATATTACCATGCCGATAATTTATCTGAGTCCGTCAACACAGGAATACAACCCCTATATAGACGGAGGGAACGAAGAATATTATATGAATCTCATTGCCGATGCGATGATTCCCTATCTTGATGCCTCGGGTATAGAATATGTCAGAAATGATCCGAGCAAAACGGTAAATAATTCAATTGCACAATCCAATTCGGGGGTATATAATTTTCATCTTGCAATTCACTCCAATGCCTCCCCTGCGTCAAGTGCGGGAAGAAATCAGGGAACACAGATATACTACTACCCGAACTCTGCTCAAAGTAAACGTGCGGCGGATATTTTTGCAAATAATTTCAAAAAAATATATCCTGATCCTGCCCTTGTCAAGACTGTTCCGACAACAAGTCTCGGTGAAGTCGCAAGAACAACCGCACCTGCCATCCTTATCGAGGCGGCATATCACGATAATCGAGAGGATGCACGCTGGATAAGGGAAAATATCGGAGAAATTGCAGAAAACCTTGCACAGTCAACGGCAGAATTCCTGGGCGTACCTTTCCGCACTCCCACAGGTGTAAGAACCGGTACCGTTGCTACACAAAACACCTCACTTAACCTCAGAAGCGAACCATCAACAAATTCTGAAATACTTGCTGCAATCCCCAGAGGCACAAGACTTTCGATAATAGGCTCCGATGGAGATTGGTATCTGACAAGCTACAATGGTATTCAAGGATATGTTTCTTCACAATTTGTAAAATTTGATTGAAAATTCATAAAAAAACTATTTACAAAAATAAAAATATGTGTTATATTATAAATAATCAGTAATGATTACTGATTTGATTTATTTAACTATAGGATATTATCCGTGAGGTGATGAGTATGCAGCAAAAACGCAATTTCAGTGCTAAAAGAGAAGCAATATATGATACACTCGCTTCAACAAATACCCATCCCTCCGTAGAGTGGATATATCAAAAACTTAAACCGGATATGCCGGATCTCAGTCTTGGAACCGTGTACAGAAATCTTAATGTACTCAGGGAAATAGGACTTGCCAGATCCATCGGTGTAGTGAACGGTCAGGAACGCTTCGATGCGGATATGTCACAGCACCCGCACTTTATATGCACCAAATGCTTTCGTGTGACAGACGTTCCTGTGGGCAGAGGCTTTTTTGACACAAGTGCCTATGAATATATTTCGGACGAATATAATGTTCGGATATACGGTCACAGCCTGACCTTTTACGGTATGTGCGGCAACTGCTCCGAATAACTCTGTAATCTGACGATATATTTATTGTCGGAAATATAAATCTAATAATTTTTTTAAAATAGGAGGAAACAGAAATGAAAAAATTTGTATGTCAGGTATGCGGTTACGTTTATGAAGGAGAAACAGCTCCGGAGCAGTGTCCTGTCTGTAAGGCACCCAAGGAGAAATTCAAAGAGATGTCTTCTGATGCATCATTCGCTACTGTTCACGAACTCGGCTCCGCAAAGGGTGTAGATCCCGAAATATACAAGGAACTTGTTGCCAACTTCAACGGTGAATGCAGTGAAGTAGGTATGTATCTTGCCATGGCAAGACAGGCTGACAGAGAGGGATATCCCGAAATTTCCGCAGCATTTACAAAATATGCATTTGAAGAGGCCGAGCACGCTGCAAAATTTGCCGAGCTTCTCGGCGAGGTTCTCACTGACAGCACAAAGAAGAATCTTCAGATGAGAGTCGATGCGGAGACAGGTGCTTGTGCAGGCAAATTTGAGCTTGCCAAGAAAGCAAAGGCTCAGAATCTTGATGCAATTCACGATACCGTACATGAAATGGCTAAGGACGAAGCTCGTCACGGTGCAGGATTTGCAGGTCTTTTAAAGAGATATTTCGGTGAATAATTGAGCCGTGCCGTATTCGGTTAGTTTGATAATAACTTTTATGCCCGACCATCGGATATTTTACTGATGGTCGGGCAT
>CANQAJ010000161.1 GCA_947589365.1 uncultured Clostridia bacterium
ACCCGATTTTGTAAAAAGAGAGGACTTTGATTGGGCAATAGCCGAAGCCTCCGCAAAGAAGAAAAGCGACTTTTCAAAAGTTGAGTTTCTGACATACGCCGAGGGACTCTGTGTACAATGTATGCACATCGGCAGCTATGATTCCGAGCCGGAAACTATTCAGCTTATGCATGAATTCATGGAACAGAACGGATATAAGCTTGATATTTCAGACAGACGTTTTCATCACGAAATATATCTTTCGGATGCAAGGAGGGTTTCTCCGGACAGGCTGAAAACCGTTATCCGCCACCCAATCATATAACAAAAAATCCCCTGCTTTAACCGTATGTCATAACCGGAAAAAGTCAGGGGTATTATTTTACATACGAAAAAACGTCCGGAGAAACCCGAACGCTTTCTTTGTATGGGAACAATAGGGCTCGAACCTATGACCCTCTGCTTGTAAGGCAGATGCTCTCCCAGCTGAGCTATGCTCCCATCTGATTGCTGAACTCTCAACAACGATACTAATTATAACATATTAATTTTGAAAATGCAATACCTTTTTTATATTTTTTTATTTCCTTGTCTTTACAGTTACAAGATAATTCTTGCTGTTGTACTTGTAATTGATATAAAAAATTACTATAATATAAATAAGGAATACCGAGGTGATAATTATGGGTATCTATCTGAATCCGGATAACAACATTTTTTCAGAAAGCTATAATGACGAAATATTTGTAGATAAATCCATGCTGATTTCCTACACCAATCATTGTATAAAAAAATATAACAAAAAGAATATCTGTGTAAGCCGACCGAGACGTTTTGGAAAATCTGTAAATCTCAATATGCTTTCTGCATACTACAGTCGCGGCTGTAATTCAAGAATGATATTTGAGGGACTTAAAATATCCGAAACACCCGAATGGGATAAGCACCTCAACAAATATAATGTCATTCATATAAGTATGCAGAAGTTTCTTTCAAACAGTAAATCAATGGATGATATGTTGGAACTGCTGCAAAAAACATTAATGAAAGATATTAAAAAAGAATATAAAGATTACATTGATTATATAGATTTTGAACACAATCTCTCATTTTGCATGGCAGACGTTTACAGTATTGATAACATTCCGTTTGTCATTCTGATAGATGAATGGGACTGTATTTTCCGTGAACACCGTGACGACAGGGAAGCACAGAAAAAATACCTTGATTTTATCCGTGACTGGCTGAAAGATCAGAGCTACGTTGCACTTGCCTACATGACAGGAATATTGCCGATAAAGAAATACGGCACACATTCGGCACTGAATATGTTTAACGAATATTCCATGACCAATTCCGGTAAGCTATCCGAATATACCGGATTTACCGAATCGGAGGTGAGGACACTTTGCAAAGAATATAATAAAAATATTGATGAAATGAGATACTGGTATAACGGATATCAGATCAATGATGATATTCACCTGTACTGTCCGAGATCGGTTGTCATGGCAATCGAAATGGAGCGTTATGATAATTATTGGACAAGAACAGAAACCTATGAGTCATTATCAAAATATATTTCCATGAATTTTGATGGACTTTATGATGCAGTTGAACATCTCCTCGCAGGACAGAGAGTCAAAATAGACATAAATACCTTTCAGAATGATATGACATCTCTTGCCGGGAAAGACGATGTATTGACGTTGCTTGTACATTTAGGTTACCTCGGATATATCAGCAATACCGAAGAGGTTTATGTTCCGAATAAAGAGGTAGCAAATGAATATGTTTCAGGCATGAGAGCCGAGGGCAAATGGAAGAAAACAATTGATGCCGTGCAGAGATCGAAAGAATTACTCTCCCTAACGCTTTCCCGAAAAGCTGATAAGGTAGCAGAAAGGATCGAACAGATACACCGTGAGGGCTGTGACCCGCAGCATTATAATAACGAGCAGGCACTAAGATATACCGTACTCATTGCCTATTATTATGCAAGGGAAAAATATAATATAATTCAGGAAATGCCTGCCGGAAACGGATATGCCGATGTCATTTTTGTACCGAATTTTCAGAACCCGGACGGAATCCCGATTATTATAGAATTAAAATATAATAAATCCGCCGACTCTGCCATTGAACAGATTAAAAACAGGCACTATCCCGATTGTCTGAATGATTATGACAAAATGCTGCTTGTCGGTATTAACTATAACAAAGAAAGCACGGATAAAAAGCATGAATGTGTGATTGAAGACTATGAAAAGTAATGATTAACAAAACCTACTAAAAACACTGTTAATCACATAAAAAATATTGTATGAGTCATTGACATAAAAATAATTTTGAATTATAATAAAAGCAAGCAAGGACGCTTTGATTGTTTCAGAGCGCCCTTAATGTTTTTATCTTAATGTTTTTATGGAGTGGATTTATATGAAAAAACCGCTGATTGCCGTAATGCCGTTGTACGACAGCCAAAAAAATTCCTACTGGATGCTGCCGGGATATATGAAGGGAATAGAAATTTCCGATGGTATCCCTATAATGCTTCCGCTTACAACAGACATGGATACCCTTGACAGGATATCCAATGAATTTGACGGATTTCTTTTTACTGGCGGACAGGATGTGGGGCCTGGACTTTATGGGGAGGAAACGCTTCCGTGCTGTGGTGAAATCTGCAAGGAACGTGACATTATGGAAAAATATCTTCTTGAAAGAATAATAGAGCTTGATAAACCTGCATTGGGAATATGCCGCGGAATACAGATTTTCAATGCAGCCTTAGGCGGTACTTTATATCAGGATCTTAATAAACAGCACCCATCGGACACGGAACACCATATGTCCGCACCATATGACAGGGCTGTACATTCGGTACGGATATGCAGCGGTACACCACTAAGTAGAATAATTAACGCTGATATCATTGGTGTAAACAGCTATCATCATCAGGCGATAAAAGAATTATCTCCAAAACTGAAAGCAATGGCAATTTCCGAAGACGGACTTATTGAAGGAGTATATATGCCTAATAAGAAATTTATTCTTGCATTACAGTGGCATCCTGAGTTTTCTTTCAGGTCGGATACAAACAGCCTTGAAATATTCCGAAATTTTGTTAAAGCCTGTGGTGGTCGGAATGATAAATAGGCGGTATAATAATCAGGCCTTATGTCCTCGGTCTTATAGATGAAAGCATAATTAACATATCGGCGGAAATACGAAAAATTGGGACTATCGCAAATGAGTAAAAAAGATTGCGACAGCCCATTTTCAATAAAAGTATCAATAAAACATTTTATAGCAACGGACAGTATTACTCCTTATTAGTATAATTTTTCAACAAGTCAAAATTTACACTGCTTTTTTTCTCTTTATTCCGATAACAACACTCGCTAACCATGCGGCAATGAAATATATAATGATAACTATGATATTTGGCAGAATATCGAAAAATGATTGTTGTTTTATAATAATTTTTTCTATTGCAAGCATATATGCCCCCGATGGCAATAAACTTGCAATATTTACCAGTATTTCAGGTACTGTACTTAAAGGAAACCATAGTCCTCCCAACGGCGAAAAAATCATAATTATAAAAAAGCTCAGTCCAATAGACATAATTCTCGTTTTCGCAATCAATGAAATTAATAATCCTATTGCCGCTGCTGCCGCAATAAATACCAAATTAAGCAAAATTAATAATCCTAAATTTCCGATTGGAACATTTAAGAAAAAATGTCCTATTGAGAAAAAAGTAACAAACTGCATAAATGCTAAAAACCCTATATAAAATAATTTTGCCGTAAATATTGTACCAAATCCTGCCGGTGACACAAGAAGTCGAGTCATTGTCCCTTCTAAGCGTTCCTCCAAAAAACTTCCCGATCCCCAAAGTATGCATAAAAACAGTATAAACATTGCTGTCATTCCACAGGTAGTTTGATTAAAACTTGACATGACCTGATATTCATTTGTTCGGGTATATTTTGTTACAACTTCTATAACATCATTATCACGGCTGCTCAGATAATCTGTAGCTAACGTAACCAATTTATCGGGCTTACAATCAGAATTTACCTTCATACCCACATTTACCGCCGTATGAACAGCGGTAGTTTTTTCATTATATTTCTCAAGGTATCCTTCAACAATACTCTTGAGTGCCGAGGTTTTAATGGGATACGTATTATCAACCACAAAATTGATCTGAGCCTGTCCTTCCTCCTCATTTTCCTCAAAATTCTGCGGGATATCAATATACCCAAGAATTTTTCCCTCTTCAACAGCTAATTCTGCCCCATTGGTTGTATCAAAACAATATACTTCCAAGGCTTCCACATCATCTAAATTTTTTACTATTTCGTGAGCCAATATACTATCCTTATCGTTATTAATTATACCAAGGGAATACCGCGTTTCATCATCGGCAAAGGCATAACCCATAATAAATATTATAAACACCGGCACAAGGAAAAGTATTAATATTACACCTATATTTTTTCTCAGATTTGCAAACTCTTTGCCCAGTATTGTAAAGAATGTCATACCTTATCTCCCTTACCATTAAAATAAAAAAATACGTCCTCTAAATTTGGCTTCTTTATGTCAATATTTTTTATTGTAAGATTAAGTAATGCAGCCGTTTGAACAATATACTCCAAAACATTTGTGCTATAATCCATATATATTTTAACTTTATCTCCCTCTATATCAATATCAACCACATTTATTTTTCTTTTTAACTCCATGCAAAAATTATCGTTAAAAGAATAAAATTGCAATATATATACATAATTTTTACAATATTTGCTAACCAACTGTTTTACCGTTCCCTCTGCAACAACTATTCCTTTTTTTATTATAATTACCCGATCGGAAAGCCTCTCGACCTCATCCACATAATGTGAAGTAAATATAATGCTTTGTCCTCTTTCCTTTAAATTCTTTATAATTTTCCATATATCCATTCGACTTTGCGGATCCACACCGACAGTAGGCTCGTCCATAATTACTAATTTGGGTTCATGAAGTAATGCCGCAGCTATATTTACCCTTCTTTTCATACCTCCGGATAAATTCTTGATATAATCTTTTTTCTTCATGCTCAAGTTTACTTCATCAATTATCTCATCTACTTTTAGAGATAACTTCTTTCCCCTTATACCATACAATTTACCTATAAATTTC
>CANQAJ010000162.1 GCA_947589365.1 uncultured Clostridia bacterium
TAGTTACGAACTGACTGCACATAATTAATTTTTCATTCAGGTACTCTGCAACCCGTTCACTTGCTTCAGCTTGTTATTCATAAATCCATTGAATTTGAATTGTAAATTCTATAGTATTGCTCAGCTTTACATATCCGCTGCTGCCGTCATCATTATCTCTCCAGCCTTCAAGATGTATGGTATATTTTCCTCCTCTACCGGCGTCAATCTTTTCTATTATGTCCATGGGAAATACGGTTTCATTTGCCGCATTTCTGTTGAGTACCACTTTTCCGTTTTCATCAGTAATTACCCAACTAATATTATCATATTCATTGTCTAATACACTTCTGCTGATATTTCCCTGTTCGTCCATTTTAAGCGTATATACCGTTTCATCCGAATATAATGCTTTTATTTTATCCTGAGAACAGTAATACGGGAAATTCTCTCCGTTTACTTTTACATTGTTTTCACAGTTTACATAACTTCCGCCCGAACCCCAACCGACAAAGGCACCCGAAGCGTTCCCTCTTCCATATACCTCACCGCTTGCTTTGACATTCGTGAAGTTTTTATCGCCGTTGCACTGTCCGCTGAAAATACCGACATATCCCTCTCCGGAAATATAAGCATTATCTACCGTTATATCGCTTACGGAAATACTGCTTACATATCCGGTAATGCCGACATCCGATTCATGTGTTGCAATAACAAGATTGCTTAATGTATGATTCTGTCCGTAAATGCTTATAAAAAGATTAGTAAAGTTTTTCCAGCCTATTGGTGCCCATTTATATCCGGAAAGATCTATGTCGTTTTCAAAGTAAATACTTAACCGACTTTCTCCGTCTGCAACTGCATTTGCGTAATACACGACACTTGCAAGCTCCTGCGGCGTTGATACATGGAAATTCGGTGCATTTTCTACCGCCCACTCTTTGTCTGCCAATTCCATTATATCCCCTGTATATACCTCACGCTCCCAGTCGGACTTATATGCTGTAACATCCTTTTCATAGGCATATTCCGACACGTCAAACTGCATTACTTTTCCGTATTCGTAGATATCGACAAGCAGGTAATAGCCGTCACCCGTAAGATCAAATGTTACAGTATTGTTTTCTGTGTCAACCTCGGCACTCTTTATCAAATCAGAATCATCCACTTCCTCCGTATAATGCAATGCCATGATATTCTTTTCGGGTACACCCCTTAGTTCATTCTCATTATAACAAAGTCTGAGTGTCGGCTCCTTAAGATTCTCCGAACCGGTTATTTCAATCGGGGCACCGATTATTCCCGCCGTATTGCTTACCATAACGTGTCCGGGGTATGACGGATAGATCTTGCAAAGCTTATTTATATCTCCGTCACAAATTGCAGATAATGTAAATTCGGTTATCTCAGGTTTTTCTTTAACATCAACCGCATCTTCAATGAACTGACGTCCTTCTGTTCCGGTTTTTTCGCCGACCGTTTCCGTTTTTAAGCTTCCTGACTGTTCGGTATTTTTAGCAGTACCGTTTCTGTAATTACAGCCTGTACAGAGTATAGAAACTGCACCAAATATAATCAATGCTTTCAATAAACTTCTTTTCATAGCTATTCCCCTTTCACAGTACGTATACACTACTATTTTACAAAGCTTACATTTTCTTCGCCTATTCTCTTTGCAAGCTCTCTAAGCATAACATCATTAACATCAACTCTCATTGATGCCGGTGTCCGCCATAGTTTCCGGCTTTCGGTAAAAAATATATAAAGCGGCTCGCTTCCGTCGAATATATCAATTATCTGCTTTGCCCTGATATATTCCGTGCAGGTATCGTTCGGCACACGCAGATATAATCCGGGAGGCGTATTTTTCTTTTGTGAATTTGTCGGCTCGGACGGAATGTTTTTGGATACAGGCATAATCTTATCGCATATTATCTGAGGTGCTTCGTCCTCCCGTCTGCTTACTGTCCCGGCTATCCTTACTATATTGCCCTCGGCAATCATACCGCCGTATTCATCAAGTGTTCGGGGAAATACTATCATCTCCACAGAACCGTACTTATCCTCAATACTGACAAATGCCATACGGGTATTGTTTTTTGTCGTTTTCGATTTTATCCCCGATATCATACATAGTATATCCACTCTTTTGCCGTCGGAATATATGCCTGTCTCCTCGCTCAATATATCGCAAAGTCTGTCCGTACCGCTTTTTGCCGCTATTTCATCATACTCCGACATAGGATGACCGCTCAGGTATATTCCCGCTGTTTCTCTTTCCATATCAAGAAGCTCACGCTTTGTAAACTCCCCTACATCAGGTAGAGCAGGTTCATTGTGAAAATCGCTGTCATCCCCGAACATATTCATCTGTCCCTCTATGCTTATCCTCTTTTCATCCGCTATGCTGTCAAGCATGGTCGGGACAGCCATAAGCATCTGTCGGCGGTTCGCTCCCATGCCGTCAAATGCTCCGCATTTTATAAGATTCTCAACTGCCCGTCTGTTAAGCTCCTTACCGTATACTCTTTTGCAGAAATCATAAAGCGAAACAAACTTACCGTTCTGTCTTTCTTCAATTATCGACTCTATAAGACCCCTCCCAAGACTTTTTATCGCCATAAGACCGAAACGGATATTCTTTCCGCTGACGGCAAAGCCTACATCACTTTCATTTATATCGGGCGGCAATACCGATATATTCTGTCTGGAACATTCGTCTATATACGATGCCACCTTTCCGGTATCACCAAGCACGCTTGTAAGGAGAGCCGCCATAAATTCACACGGGTAATGGTATTTTTCATATGCGGTCTGATAAGAAATATATGCATAAGCCGCCGCATGGGCTCTGTTGAATGCATAGGAGGCAAAGCTTTCCATTTCCGAAAAGATATCAAGTGCGGTTTCTTCGGGTATTCCTCTGCGTATGCAGCCGTCAACTATTACATTACCGCTTTCATCCGTAAGTCCGTTTATGAATATCTGCTTTTCCTGCTCCATAACGCTTTTTTTCTTTTTAGCCATCGCCCTGCGGACAATATCCGCACGTCCAAGGGAATATCCGGCAAGCGTCCTGAATATCTGCATAACCTGCTCCTGATATACGATACAGCCGTAGGTCACCTCAAGGATAGGCTTAAGAAGCGGATGTTTATATGTTATTTTTTCGGGGTGGTGACGGTTTTCTATATATTTAGGTATGCTGTCCATCGGACCGGGGCGGTAAAGAGAAATTACGGCTATGATATCCTCAATACTTTCGGGACAAAGACGTGTAAGCACATTCTTCATACCCTTTGATTCAAACTGAAATACACCCTCGGTATCAGCCTTGGAATACATTTCAAATACTCCCTTATCATCATCGGGAATATTATTTACAGAAAAATCCGGTTCGTGTTTTTGTATCATCTTTTCGGCTTCACGGAGTACTGTAAGATTTCTTAATCCTAAAAAATCCATTTTAAGAAGCCCGAGTTCGTCAAGCTCCGTCATTGTAAACTGAGTTACAACCGTATCATCATTTTTTGCAACGGGTACATAATCCGTAACAGCCTTATCCGTTATCACAACACCCGCCGCATGGGTCGTTGTATTCCTCGGCATACCCTCAAGCTTCATCGCCGTATCTATAAGGCTGCGTATCTGATTATCGCCGTCATACAGTGCTTTAAGCTCCTTTGATATCTGCAATGCTTTTTCAATCGTCATTCCGATATCACGGGGGATAAGCTTTGCTACCTTGTCGCATACAGCATACGGAACGGCAAGTGCACGTCCGACATCTCTGACCGCTCCCCTTGCGGCCATTGTACCGAATGCCGCTATCTGTGCCACATGGTCCGAACCGTATTTTCTTATAACATAATCAATTACCTCCTGCCTGCGTTCCGTGCAGAAGTCTATATCAAAATCAGGCATACTCACCCTTTCGGGATTCAGGAAACGCTCAAAGAGCAGATTATACCTTATCGGGTCAATTTCCGTTATTCCTATGCAATATGCCGCAAGACTTCCCGCACCGGAGCCTCTGCCTGCTCCCACGGGAATACCGCAAGCCTTTGCAAAATTTACATAATCGGCAACTATCAGATAATAATCTATATATCCCATTTGCGATACAATACCTATCTCATATTCAAGACGATCCGTAACGGATTTGTCGGGATTATCACCGTAATATTTTTTGAGTCCGTCATAACAAAGGCGTCTGAAATATTCAAGATGATCCTCATTACCGGGTACATCAAATCGGGGAAGTTTTATTTTCCCGAATTCTATATCAACATTACAACGCTCCGCTATTTTTGCCGTATTTTCTATTGCTTCGGGTATTGCGGGAAATACGGAACACATTTCCTCCTCGCTTTTCAGATAAAACTCATCTGTCGGGAATGCCATGGGATTTTCTTCATTTACCGTTTTATTTGTCTGAATACATAAAAGTACATTCTGTGTTTTGCTGTCCTCTTTTTTTATATAATGACAGTCATTTGTTGCAACAATGGAAATATTCAATTCTTTCGACAAACTTATTATAAGCGGATTTATTCTTTTTTGCTGTGCTATTCCGTGATCCTGTATTTCAAGAAAATAATTATTCTCTCCGAATATTTTCTTATATTCAAGTGCCTTAGCCCTTGCTCCCTCATAATCGTTATTCATAAGCAAACGTGGAATATCTCCGGCAAGGCAGGCTGAAAGTGCAATAAGTCCCTCATGGTATTTTTCGAGCAGTTCCATATCCACCCTCGGCTTACCGTAAAAGCCCTCTGTCCATGCAAGGGAATCAAGCTTTATAAGGTTACGATATCCTGTATTGTTTTCGCAAAGAAGTATGAGGTGACGGTTTTCCCTGTCAATTCCGCCATCTCTGTCTGTTCGACTTCTCGGGGCAACATATACCTCACAGCCGATTATCGGCTTTATCCCCTCGGCTTTTGCCGCCTTATAAAATTCTATAACGCCGTACATAACGCCGTGGTCGGTTATTGCTATACTGTCCTGTCCGAGTGCCTTTGCCGTGCTTACCAGCTCTTTTATTTTACACGCACCGTCAAGAAGGCTGTATACAGTATGTACATGAAGATGAACAAAGCCGCTCATAGTTACTGTCCTTTCCCGATATGATTCTTTTAAACTTAAATAAATAATTCGTACAT
>CANQAJ010000163.1 GCA_947589365.1 uncultured Clostridia bacterium
ATCCGAAAATGACGGTGAGTCGGACGGCGATCGGGAATAAACAGACCGCCCGGCGGGGGATAATAATTTTATACTGAAAATAAGAGGTGTTTGTTATGGCAGAAAACAATATTCCCGAAGAGGAATGTACACATGACTGTGGCTCATGTTCGGCGGACTGCTCTTCAAGGGAAGAAGCTCAGAATATGTATGAGGAGCTTGCTCCGGGAAGCTCTGTTAAAAAAATAGTCGGTGTTGTCAGCGGAAAGGGCGGAGTAGGAAAATCACTTGTTACCTCTCTTATGGCTGTTATGTTCAGCAGAAAGGGCTACAGAACCGCTATACTTGATGCGGATATCACAGGACCGTCAATTCCGAAGGCATTCGGAATAAAGGAAAGCATAAGAGGCAGTGAAAACGGAATGATTCCTGTCACAACCCATGGCGGGATTGAAGTTATATCGGTAAATCTTCTGCTTGAAAGTGATACGGATCCCGTTTTGTGGAGAGGCCCGATACTTGCCGGTACCGTCAAGCAGTTTTACAGTAATGTTATCTGGGACAATATCGACTATATGTTTGTTGATATGCCCCCGGGAACGGGAGATGTTCCGCTGACTGTATTCCAGTCAATTCCGCTTGACGGAATAATCGTAGTCACATCTCCGCAGGAGCTTGTTTCAATGATAGTGGAAAAGGCGATAAAGATGGCTCAGCTTATGAATATCCCGATACTCGGTGTGGTGGAGAATATGAGCTATTTTGAATGTCCCGACTGCAAGAAGAAATATTATCCTTTCGGGGAAAGCAAGCTTGATGAGGTTGCAAATCAGTATGGCGTGGATATACTTGCACGTCTGCCGATAGACCCGGACAGTGCCGCAGCTTGTGACGAGGGCAGGATTGAGAGTGTAATTAATGAGGCTGCCTCCGCTGCCGCTGATAAGCTTGAAAAAAAGTTCAAATAATCACATAGGCATCCGTATAGGAAAGATATACGGGTGCTTTTGGCATATATCGGTTGCACACCTGAATGAAATGTGCTAAAATTATGTATATAAATTTATGGAAAGAAGCTGAAATTAATGGAATATGTATTTTCCGATAAAGTACAGACCCTTAAGCCGTCGGCTATAAGGGAAATATTCAAATATGCCGCAGATCCGACAGTTGTTTCTCTTTCGGCAGGAAATCCCGCACCCGAAGCATTTCCCGCAAAAGAGATAGCAGATATATCCGACAAGATTCTCAGGGAAGAACCGATTGCCGCCCTCCAATACAGCGTTACGGAGGGATATCCTCCGCTTCGCAGTGCTGTGTGGGATTATATGCGGAAAAAATATGATGTGGGTACGGATGCTGACGATATACTTATAACATCGGGTGCACAGCAGATAATGGAGCTTTTTACGAAATCTGTCTGCAACGAGGGGGATGTCATTATATGTGAGGCTCCGAGCTTTATCGGATCTCTTAATTCGTTCCGCTCATTTAACTGCCGTCTTTGCGGTATACCTATGGAAAGTGACGGAATGAATCTTGAGCTTCTCGAAAAGGCACTTAAAACGGAAAAAAATATCCGCTTCATATATATTATTGCCAATTTTCAGAATCCGTCGGGTATTACGACAAGCTTTGAAAAACGTAAGGCTATATATGAGCTTGCAGGAAAATATAATGTAATGATACTTGAGGATAATCCGTACGGAGAGCTGAGAATAAGCGGAGAGGATGTTCCGTGTATAAAATCACTCGATAAAGACGAAAGGGTGGTTTATGCCGGTTCCTTCTCCAAGGTTCTTTCTCCCGGAATGCGTATCGGTTTTGCTATTGCCCCCAAGCCTGTTTTGCAGAAGATGATAGTATGCAAGCAGGGAGAGGATGTTCATACAAATTCATGGGCTCAAATGGTGGCACACAGATTTATTACGGAATATGATTTTGAGGCACACCTTAAAAGGCTGCGTGAAATATACAGAAAGAAAGCAAATTTCTGTATGGAACTGCTTGACAAATACCTTGTTCCGACAGGTATAACATATGAAAAAATACAGGGCGGTCTTTTTATATGGTGTAAGCTTCCCGAAAATGCAAAAATATCAATGTCCGAATTCTGTACCAAGGCTGTGCAGAATAAGGTATGCGTTGTTCCGGGAAATGCTTTCCTTACGGATGAAAGTGAGCAAAGCAGCTCGTTTAGAATAAACTTCTCTACACCAACGGATGAACAGCTCGAAAAAGGAATAAAAATATTAGGAAAATTAGCCGGGGAGGTATTATGATATGTCAGAGGAAATAAGGGAAACACAAACGCCGGAAAGGAAAAAGAGGATTTTCAGTGCTATACAGCCGAGCGGAACAATAACACTCGGAAATTATCTCGGGGCACTCCGTAACTGGGTGAAATTACAGGATGATTATGACTGCGTTTTTGCCGTTGCGGATCTTCATGCCATCACGGTAAGGCAGGATCCAAAGGTGTTCAGGCAGAATATACTTGAAGCGTATGCACTTCTGCTTGCCTGCGGAATTGATACGGATAAAAGTATGTTTTTTATACAGAGCCATGTTCATACTCATGCAGAGCTTGCATGGCTGCTCAACTGCTATACACAATTTGGTGAGCTTTCAAGAATGACGCAGTTTAAGGATAAGTCGCAAAAGCACGCCGATAATGTCAATGCGGGACTTTTTACCTATCCCTCGCTTATGGCAGCGGATATTCTGCTTTATCAGGCTGACCTCGTTCCCGTAGGAGAGGATCAAAGACAGCATCTTGAACTGTCCAGAAATATTGCCGAAAGATTCAACGGAATATACGGAAAAACCTTTACCGTACCCGATGCGTATATAGGCACGGTCGGGGCAAGGGTTATGTCGCTGCAAAATCCGATAAAGAAGATGTCAAAGTCTGATGAAAATGTAAATGCGTGGGTCGCAGTGCTTGATAAGCCTGAAACAATTATGAAAAAATTCAAGCGTGCCGTGACCGATAGTGATGCTAAGGTGTGTGTCGGAGAGGGCAAGGACGGAATCAATAATCTTATAGGAATTATGAGTGCCGTTACGGGTAAAACCTCTGATGAAATTACAAAAGAATTTGACGGTAAGGGTTATGGTGATTTCAAGACGGCGGTCGGTGAAGCCGTAATTGAAGAGCTTCGGCCCATACAGGAAAGATTTGAAAAATATGTTAAGGATAAGGCATATCTCGAGGAGCAGTATCGCAAGGGTGCAGAATTTGCACTGAAAATTTCACAGAGAACGCTCGATAAAGCAATGAAAAAAATAGGTTATCTGCCTAAATAGTGTGTATTCAATATTTCAGCCGGGGGGAATAACATGATTTTATCTTTAACACCGATAGTTCTGATTCTCAGCGGGATTTATGAGGGGTACAGATTATTTGGACTTATAGGCTCTCTTAATGATATAGGGGTTAGTATGACTGACGTTTCCGCAAACAGTGCCGCATACGGGCAGCTTCAGAGTGTGCAAAGCGGTATGATAACGGAAGCAATCATATGCGGAGTGCTTCTTATTCTGACGGTTATATGCCTTATAGGATACATCAGATATGTAATAGTCAGAAATCTTTCTTTCATTTTCGGTAATGTTACAAAGGATGTTATTAAAACCACAAATAATGATGTTTCCAAAACATCGGACAGAAACGGCAAAAGCAGGGATTAACGGATTTGTGTTTGCCCGAATTTCTATGCGAGGGGTGAAATTATGAAAAAAGAGAATGAGCGTATCAAGCTTATGATGATAATAAACCCGCACTCGGGCAAGCATAAATTTAATTTTTCAACGGGTAAAATTGCAGATATATTTGATAAAAAGAACATGGAGATAGCGGCATATTTCACTTCTCCCGATTATAATGCCGACTACCTTGTTAAAGAGCATATTGAAGAATATGATGTTATCGGCTGCTGCGGCGGTGACGGAACTATAAGCGAAACAATATCCGGAATAATGCAGTCCGATATCAAAAAACCGCTCGGATGTATTCCTATGGGAACGACGAATGACCTTGCAAGGAGTCTGAAGCTGCATACGAATCCCGTAAAGGCGGCAAAAACCATCGCCGCCGGAGAGCTGTCGCCCTTTGATATAGGCAGCTTCAATGATAAATATTTTGTATATATAGCCTCGTTCGGTGCTTTTACGGAGGTGTCTTATGCTACTCCGCAAAAGGCAAAAAATATATTCGGCAGGCTTGCTTATATGTTTGGTGCTGTCAAATATCTGCATAAAATAAAATCCCATCATGTTAAAATAGTGACGGATGACAGAAGCTGCGAAGGGGATTATATTTTTGGTGCGGTGACGAATTCCACCTCGGTTGCAGGAGTTTTTAAATTCGATAATGATATGGTGGATTTTGCCGATGGTAAGTTTGAGGTTCTGCTGATAAAACGACCTAAAAATATTATGAATGCACTTGCAACAGTGCTGTCAATGCTTAATAAATCCTATAGGCATGATAATATAATACTTTTCCATGCTTCGGAAATAGATATAACATCGGAGGAACCGCTTGACTGGGCAGTTGACGGAGAACACAGAAACGAGGGGACAAACGTAAAAATCCAAAATAACCACAGTGCCATAGACATCATTATGAGAAAGCACGGGAGACATTAAGCTGTCAAGGTTAATTAAAAAATTGACAAGTATAGAAGAAAATTTGACAAGAATACTTGACATCTGAGATAGGATGTGCTATCATATAACCATAGGATACGTAAACGGAGAAACTGTTATGGATAAAAAGGAAATTCTTGAAAAAAATAAAGAGAAAAACCGTAACGGTCTTGATGAAAGAGAGCAGCGTATATATAATTTTTCATTTGGTATCGGTGCTGTTGTTGTGGGTATCCTTTGTCTGGCATTCAGTGTGTGTAAGGCTCTGAACCGTGAACCGTTTTATGAGTATGTCGCAATAATAACAGCATATTTATGCACGACTTTCCTCTACCAGTTTAAAAATCTGAAAAAACTCCGGTACCTTATACCGGGAATAATAACGGGATTGGCAGCGGTTATCTGTATTGTCCTGTTTTTTATGGTGTGAGAGTATGAATGATATAATTTTTCAGAACAGGCTGCGTGTTGCTCGTGCGGAAAAACGGATGTCACAGGGGGAGCTTGCCGA
>CANQAJ010000164.1 GCA_947589365.1 uncultured Clostridia bacterium
ACATGATAGCTTGAACTTGTGCTGTGCTTTACTTCAAACTTATAGGTATAAGGACTTGTGCCGCCGCTTGCTTTTCCTGTGAGCGTTATTGATTTACCGAAGTTTACACTCGTTGAACTGATCGTTGAACTGTTTGTAAGTGCTGCATCCTTTACTGTAAGAGTAAATGATTTAGCCGCAGTTTTGCCTGCCTTATCCTTAACAGTAATACGAATTGTGTATGTACCCGTTTTTCCGGGCTGCCATGATGTTGTTGCTGTGCTGCTGAAGTCTTTAATAACATGATAGCTTGAACTTGTGCTGTGCTTCGATTCAAACTTATAAGTATAAGGACTTGTGCCGCCGCTTGCCTTACCTGTGAGTGTTATCGAGTTGCCGAAGTTTACACTCGTTGAACTGATAGTTGAGTTATTTGCGGGCTTATCCACAGAAGAACTGCCGGAATATGTATAAGTAACTGTTATAGCATTTTCCGTAAATACACCGCTTGCATTTGACGGTGTTGAAGCAAGGGTATAACCGCTGAATGTTCTTGCCGTGGTCTTATATGTATTAGTACCATCAACCATGCCCTTAAGAGTTTCCGTTGCAAGAACTTTTCCGTCGGTGGTAACATATCTTACATTTACCTTACCTGTCGGATAAACCTTTCCATTCTTTATCCATACCTCGCCTGTAACATTGTATCCGGGGGTATTTGTACCGGCAGGATCCTGAACTCCCGCTCCACCGTTATTAGCGATAAACTGAGCCGTTTCCGCATCGACCTCTCCGAAGAACCAGCCATCACCCTCTGCGGTCATAGCCTTTCCGGGCCAACCGCCGCAATACTCGATTACATTCGATGGATTGGATTTATCATAAACATACATTGAAACATTAGACCATGAATTAGAATTATAATAGTGTACTCGTACATTTGCGGGTTCAACATAATTGTACTTGAACACAACATTAGTTGTACCAGATTTCACCGTTCCCGATGCATTTGTTGTTTTGCTTTCGTCAACCTCATAATCCTTGATTGACTTAGGTTCAACCGTATATTTTGAACCTATTTTTCCGTATTTTGTATCGGGGTCTGCAATTGCTGCCCCTGTTTCGGCATCAACATACGAAACCTTGATGATACCGTTATTTGCACTGTCGAACCTATAGTAGTATGTAACTGTTACTTCAGTTTCCGAATAAACGCCTGTTTTATTGCCTGTTACCTTTGTAACTGTGTAATAATCGGCAAGCTCTTTAAGAGATGAAGTAGTGTACGACTCTCCGATAAGACCCACAAGTGTTTCAGTCTTTATCGTTTCATCCGTATCAGCGTTTTTATGGATAACCGTTACTCTTCCTCTTTCTCCGGCAGGTTCCTGAATGAGAATTGTACCGTGAGCCCCTGAGTTGAAAGTTACATTACCGCCCGTAACTGTTGCTACTGATTCATCATAGGCATTTTCAAGCGTTGTGCCGTCAGTCCAGATACCGGAAACATTCACTGTAACATCTGCGTTTGCATCTGCACCTATAACACCTGCAACCTTGTCATCAATACCGTTCTTGCTGTAGGTTCTTCCGAATGCAACACCGTTTGAAGCTGTAAGAGTGGTATTTGCACCTGCACCTACTGCAATATGACTTCTGCGGAAACGTCCGACTGTACCCCAATGCTCAAGAAGCTCCGGATCATAGCTGTCCCAGTTCATATCACTTCTGAGGGAATGACCTGCTCCGCCGTATCCGTCCTGCGATACGCCCTGAACAAAACCACGGTTTGTCTCATCACCATAGAAGATCTGCACCGCACCCGGGAGCATCAGGAATGCCGATCCGAGATAATACATATCTCCATTTCTTGCGAGAGTTTCGTCATGTGAAGATACAAACGTAAGGACATTAAAGCTGTCATCGTTGTTTATTGCCTTTGCATAGTCATTATACTTGCCTGAAACGCTGTTCTTTGCGAGCGGACCGCCGCCTGTCATATCAAAGTTTATCATGGAATCAAATCCGCCGGTTGTATAATAATCATCTTTACCAACACCATGATCCCAGTGCTCTCCTGTCATCCAGAAATCGAGATCATCAAGCTTTTTGTCGGGATTGTTTTTCTTCCATTCCCTGAGAGCCTCAACACAAGCATCCTTGAGCTTTTTCCATGAGGTCTTTTCAACGTGCTTTGCCGTATCACAACGGAATCCGTCTACACCGTATTCACGGACCCATTCGGAAAGCCATGATGTGAGGTACCCTGTTACTGTATTGGACGTACCGTATTTTGCCTGCTTTTCAGAGAGAGTACCTTCCTGTGTCCACTTGTTTACAAGAAGCGGAGGAAGGCTTACCTGTTTTGTTTGTTCTGTTCTGAAATCGGGCAGACCTGAAATACACTGTGTTAATTCACTTCCGCCGTTGCCGTCGGTATATCCTGCGATGCCTGATCTTATCCAGTCATTGCCCCACCATTTGGCCCATTTTTCCGGATATGCATCATAATTTATATAGCTTTGATATTGTTGTGCATTTGATGACGGATTTTTATAAAATGTTTCCCAACCGCTGTTAAGCTCACCAAAGCCATATTCGTTCATATCATACATACTGCTGTATCCTGCATGGTTCATAACGATATCCATAACTATTCTTATTCCATGCTCATGTGCAGTATCAACGAGTTTCTGGAACTCCTCCTTTGTTCCGTATGCCTTGTCTGTTTCCGTATAATCAAGAACATAATACCCATGATATGAATAATGATAGAAATTATCTCCGCCCTGAATATATCCGTGAATCTGCTCATACGGAGCGGTAAGCCATATTGCGTTTACTCCGAGGTCATCAAAATAACCGTCTTGAATCTTTTTTGTGATACCCGCAAAGTCACCGCCGTGGAATGTAGCTCTTTGATCTCCGACATTTGCATCCTGTCTGCCATAGGCATTATCGTTTGACTTATCTCCATTATAAAAACGGTCGGTAAGCAGGAAATAAACTGTGGCGTTATCCCACGAGAACGTGGAAGGATCCCCGGTCTTTGATGAAGATGCAGTTGCAGTCGAAGCTGCCGAAACACTTGCAGCTGCTGCCCCCGTTACCGCCGCTGTAGAAAGCAGGCAGGCGGCGGAAAGCACCGTACTAAGTATTTTTTTGAATAAGCCGTGTTTTTTTTGTGACATTATAGTCCTCCATTCTTTAAATCTAATTTTTCCGACTTTGAAAGCCAGAGCTGATGGGGTATTATCCCCTGCCTTGAATATGACTGATACTGTTTCAAAGCTTCAGTACATATTACTGCGGTCATAAAAATCTGAATTTACTACTGTTCATCCCTCCAAACTTGAATGTAATGAAGCCAATCTAAAGCCAACCACAAAAAGCCTCATAGTAATATTACATAAATCATTTGCATTTTAAATTCTTATAGAGAACTATACAAAATATTTTTATAATTATTCTAAATTTTGTAAATATCATACAAAGGCAAACAATCTAATTAGTAATATTCACCAATAGAACTGAACATATTGAACCTATAAAACGCAATTAAGTATTATGCCATTCATCAGAAGAACCCATACACAGTTGGTAGAAAATGAGGATCGCTTTCAAATACAACAAAAGATCATCATAATGTCTACAATCAAATGATTTGGTCGCAGTTTTCCTGTTTTATTCTCAAGCACAAGCGTCATAAAGATTGCCTTCATCCGGTCAATATACCTTATGCATATCATACAAATTATTTTAACTATTGTCAACAAATAATTCCTAAATCAGCAAAGATTGTAACATTTATGTAATAATTTTCAGATAAAGAACTATATCAGGCATATTTGTACAAAAATAACCCTACAAAGACCTCATGATGCTGAATGTGCATAAATTATTGATATTATTGTGCTTTTTGTGAGCATATTCCTTTAGTTAAACTCTAAGCAATTGTTTTAGCCCCGGAACCTGTAAAATGTGTGAATGTATCTGTACATTATAAAACATAAATCCGCCACAAAATCACAGCTCAATGCAGAATCACAGTACGCACGGAGGTGTAAGATATAGGCTGCCCGATTACCGAGCAGCCTACTCCCTATTATCGCCGATCATGAGCGACGGATTTTAATTTTTTAATACAGCAATATAATACCTTTATCTTACGCTTATCGTATAAATAATGTCCGGGGAAGCACCGTTACTGTCCATAACCAATATTCCAACGTCATAAGATGCTGCTGAACCGAGGTCATAGCCACTGGAGTGGATGTTATATTTTCGGTTTTCACATTCCAATGATGAGGTTGTTGTCTTACTGATAGTAGTAAGAGTATATGTAAGGAGCTGTACCGCCTGTAGCACTTCCCGTAACCTTAACACTTCCTCCGTGCTTTATATGTTGCCGAAAGCTTGGAGTTAGATTAAAGTCAGGCTTTTACTGTAAAAGTAAAGGATTTGGCCACAGTTTCTCCTGTTTTATCCTTAACAGTAATACGAATTGTGTATGTACCCGTCTTTCCGGCTTGCCATGATGTTGTTGCTGTGCTGCTGAAGTCTTTAATAACATGATAGCTTGAACTTGTGCTGTGTTTTGCTTCAAACTTATAAGTATAAGGACTTGTGCCGCCGCTTGCCTTACCTGTGAGTGTTATCGAGCTGCCCAAGTTTATACTTGTTGAGCTGATCGTTGAACTGTTTGTGAGTACCTCTTTTACTGTAAGAGTAAATGATTTAGCCGCAGTTTTGCCTGCTTTATCCTTAACAGTAATATGAACTGTGTATGTACCTGTCTTTCCGGGCAGCCATGATGTTGTTGCTGTGCTGCTGAAGTCTTTAATAACATGATAGCTTGAACTTGTGCTGTGCTTTGCTTCAAACTTGTAGGTGTACGGGCTTGTTCCACCGCTTGCTTTTCCTGTAAGTGTTACTGAGCTGCCCAAGTTTATACTTGTTGAGCTGATCGTTGAACTGTTTGTAAGTCCTGCTTCTTTTACTGTAAGAGTAAAGGATTTAGCCGCAGTTTTGCCTGTTTTATCTTTAACAGTAATACGAACGGTGAAGGTACCTGTCTTTTGGGGTTGCCATGATGTTGATGCTGTGCTGCTGAAGTCTTT
>CANQAJ010000165.1 GCA_947589365.1 uncultured Clostridia bacterium
ATCTGCACTCAAAGGAATATTTTTGTAAATTATAACATATAGGAAATCCCAATTCAACAGACTTTCGACGATTTAATGAGAATCATCTTGTTATATTTTTAACCAAATGCACAAAAAGACAAACATATACCTCAATCAGTATGATAAAATAAAAATGAAAAATACGTACAGAAATCTGTTTTTCCAAAAACTATTAATATAGCAAGTTACTTCCGGTATAAGAACGCGGACTTCCAAAGTCAACTCTGACCTTAGAAGTCCGTTACATTTTTTATTTAGACAAACAACATATGATGTATCCTGATAAAAGTAATCATCAAATATATTACTCGCCCATTTCAATGACACCATTAAGGTTGAGCATGATTATTTGTATATTTCAATTACGCTGCGAACAATTTTTTCTCCTCAATATTTCTTTTTCGTTTTGTATAAGCTATCATAGACCCATAACGAGGTGAAGGGTCTATTGACCATAAAATACCCCCGTCAGAGTTTACCGGACTTTGACGGGGGGCTGTTCATTTTTTCGGAAAGGCGTTAATTCACCTTATTGGATATCAATTATTTTTCCGTCTTTTGCGGCGTATGAATATTATAATCGCCGCACCCAATACCAAAACCGCAAATACTGCAAGCACAATCATGATGCCAATGCCTGTCTGCGATACTTTTACTTCACATTTAGTCATTTTGCCGTTTGCTGTCAGTACGGTTATTATTGCCGTGCCTGCACTTACGGCTTCGACCGTACCGTTTGATACAGTGGCAACTTTTGTATCGGAGCTTATCCATGTTACGTTCTTGTTTGAAGCGTTGCTCGGTATTATTGTTGCCGTAAGCTTCTCACTCTTGCCTTTTTCAAGTTCCAGACTTGTCTTGTTAAGCTTTACACCTGTTGCATTTATAACAGGGTTCTTTACTGTTACCTTACAAGTTGCAGTCTTGCTGTTGTTTGTTTTTGCTGTTATCTTAGCAGTGCCTGCGGCTACAGCTTTAACTGTGCCGTCTGAAACAGTGGCAACTTTTGTATCGGAGCTTGTCCATGTAACGCTCTTGTTTGTAGCGTTACTCGGATTTACAGTTGCCTTTATAGCAGTAGTTTTTCCTTTTTCAAGGCTTAGACTTGTTTTATTAAGTTTAACTCCTGTTACCTCTACTATGCTGACAAAAGGTATATTATTTCTTTTAGCATATGTTTCGGCTTCAGATCCGGTCTTACCGGATATTGTCAGGTCTGTACAACCGGAAAATACAACACGTCCTATATTCGTAACACTGTCCGGTATTGTTATGCTTGTCAGGTCTGTACAACCGGAAAACATACAATCGTCTATCTTCGTAACACTCTCAGGAATTATTACGCTTTTCAGTCCGGTACAACCGGAAAATACAGTACGTCCTATATTCGTAACACTGTCCGGTATTGTTATGCTTGTCAGTCCGGTACAATCGGAAAATGCACCATCAGCTATAGTTGTAACACTGTCGGGTATTGTTATGCTTGTCAGTGAGGTACAACCGGAAAATGTCCAAACATCAATCTTCGTCACGCTGTCGGGCATATCTACGCTTCTCAGTTCGGTACAATTTAAAAATGCACGATAGCCTATCTCGGTAACACTGTCAGGTATTGTTATGCTTGTCAGTCCGTTACAACGGAAAAATGCAAAATCGTCTATATTCGTAACGCTGTCAGGTATTGTTACACTTGTCAGTCCGTTACAACCTCTAAACGCACACGACCCTATCCGAGTAACACTATCAGATATGGTGTAGGCACCTTTTTTACCTTCCGGATACATTTCTAAAATGGATTTATCTTTGTTAAATAAAACACCGTTATCGGATGTAAAGTTTTTGTTATCCTTATTGACATTAATACTTGTCAGTCCGGTACAACCCACAAATGCACCATTGTTTATATCCATAACTCTGTCAGGTATTGTTACGCTTGTCAGTCCGGTACAATCGGAAAATGCACCATCAGCTATAGTTGTAACACTGTCGGGTATCGTTACGCTTGTAAGTCCGGTACAATCTTCAAATGCATACCAGCCTATCTCCGTAACAGTCTTTCCGCCAATTCTATCAGGTATAACAACATTTCCTCTTTTGCCTGTGTAGTCTGTAATAGTTACACCACCATTATCATTTCTTTTCCACTTAAAACCACCGGCAGTTGTTCCTTCGCTTGCCGCACTTGCAGCAATCCCACTCTCCGTAACAGCCGGCAAAACCGTAACGGCACCGCCGCCGAGCATAAGAGCGGCAAGGGATATTGCCATGATTTTTTTCATGCTCTTTTTTAAGTTTTCCATACAATTCCTCCATTCATAATTTAATTGTCAAAAATTAAAAAATATACTGCCTCGACTTGACGCATACAATTTCTGCCAAAGTACAATTACATTATACAATTGTATTGTACAAATTTCAATGTTTTTTGTGGATTTAAATAAATTAATTTGGCATAAAAAATATACCACCGACCGCAGTTTTACGGTTCAGTGGTATACCAATAATTTTATTTTACAGTAATTTTGCAAGTTGCTTTCTTGCCGTTTGTGGTTTTTACGGTTATTGTAGCTGTACCTTTTGCCTTAGCTGTAACCTTACCGTTTTTAACAGTTGCAACCTTGCTGTTTGAAGTAGACCATGTAACAGTACTAATCACATTTTTACTTGGGGTAATAGTTGCCTTGAGGGTAGTAGATTTGCCCTTGGCGAGTGTTGCAGAAGTTCTGTTAAGTTTAACCTTTGTTGGGAGATTTTTAACCGTAACTTTGCAGGTTGCCTTTTTGCCGTTGGCGGTCTTTACTGTGATTGTTGCAGTACCCACACCTTTGGCTGTGATCTTACCGTTTGATACTGTTGCAACCTTTTTGTTGCTTGTTGTCCATGTTACTTTCTTGTTTGTAGCATTACTCGAATTTACAGTAGCCTTAAGGGTTGTAGTCTTGCCCTTGCCGAGCGTAACAGATGTTTTGCTCAGTTTTACGCTTGTCGGGTTGACCGTCTTCGGGTTCTTTACAGTTACCTTACAGGTAGCTTTCTTACCGTTTGCTGTCTGTACGGTTATTGTTGCCGTACCTGCGGCTTTGGCTGTAATTTTTCCGTTTGATACCGTTGCAACCTTACTGTTGCTGGTTTTCCATGTTACCTTTTTGTTTGTAGCATTACTCGGATTTACAGTAACCTTTAGGGTTGTAGTCTTGCCCTTGTTCAGTGTAACAGATGTCTTGCTCAGTTTTACGCTTGTCGGGTTGACGGTTTTGGGGTTCTTTACTGTTACTTTACACGTAGCCTTTTTGCCGTTTGCGGTTTGTACGGTTATTGTTGCCGTACCAGCGGCTTTGGCTGTAATCTTACCATTAGATACAGTCGCAACCTTGCTGTTGCTTGTCTTCCATGTTACCTTTTTGTTTGTAGCATTGCTCGGATTTACAGTAGCCTTAATGGTAGTATTTTTACCTTTATATAGTGTAACAGATGTCTTGCTCAGCTTAACGCTTGTCGGGTTGACCGTCTTGGGGTTCTTTACAGTTACCTTACAGGTAGCTTTTTTACCGTTGGCGGTTTTTACGGTTATAGTTGCCGTACCAGCGGCTTTGGCTGTTATCTTACCGTTAGATACAGTCGCAACCTTAGTGTTTGAACTTGTCCACTTTAAGGTCTTGTTTGTAGCATTACTCGGGTTCACTGTTGCCTTAAGCGTTGTAGTCTTGCCTTTTTCGAGGCTTACGCTTGTTTTGTTAAGCTTTACACTTGTTACAGCTACTACAGGGTTCTTTACAGTTACCTTACAGGTCGCTGTTTTACCGTTGCTTGTCTTAGCTGTTATCGTAGCAGTGCCTGCGGCTACAGCCTTAACTGTGCCGTTTGATACGGTTGCTATTTTTGTATTGGAGCTTGTCCATGTCACGCTCTTATCTGTTGCATTGTTAGGTGTTATCGTTGCTGTAAGCTTTTCACTCTTGCCTTTTTCAAAGTTCAGGCTTGTTTTGTTAAGCTTTATGCCCGTTACAGCTACTACCGGGTTCTTTACGGTTACTTTACAGGTGGCTGTCTTGCCGTTGCTTGTTTTTGCTGTTATTGTAGCCGTACCTGCACCTACAGCCTTAACCGTACCGTTTTCAACTGTTGCAACCTTATTGTTGTCCGTAGTCCATGTTACTGTCTTATCAGTGGCATTGTCCGGTGTTATTGTTGCCGTCAGTGTTTCAGTCTTGCCTTTTTCAAGTGTTAAACTTGTTTTATTCAGCTTCACTCCCGTTTCTTCTATTATGCTAACAAAAAGTATATCATTTTCTTTAGCATAGGTTTCGGCAGCCGAGCCCGGATAACCTATAATGGTGAAACCGTCTATTATAATTCCGACATCATCACGGTAGTAACCAAATGCATCATGATACATCTCGGTAACACTTTGCGGTATTTTTACACTCGTCAGACTTGTACATCCTGTAAAAGCAAAATTACCTATTGAAGAAATACCCTCGGATAATTCTACACTCGTAAGAGCACTACAACCGTAAAATGCATAACTACATATATCTGTAACACTGCCGGGTATCGTTACGCTTGTAAGTCCGGTACAATCTAAAAATGCAAAATCCCTTATTTCCGTAACACTGTCAGGTATTGTTACGTTTGTCAGTCCGGTACAATGGTGAAATGCATGCCCTTCTATATAGGTAACACTGTCAGGTATGATGTAGGCACCTTTTTTACCTTCCGGATATATTTCTAAAACGGATTTATCTTTCTTAAATAAAACACCGTTCTCAGATGTATATTCTTCGTTATTCTTATCAACATTAATACTTGTCAGTCCTGTACAACCCCGAAATGCAAGTTCGCCTATATATGTAACACTGTCAGGTATTGTTACGCTTGTCAGTCCTGTACAATCCTCAAATGCCGTATTGTCTATATATGTAACACTGTCAGGTATGGTTACACTTGTCACATTTGTGCAATCTTCAAACGCTCCGTCATATATACGGGTAACCGGTTTTCCGAATATTTCGGAGGGAATAGCTACATCACTGCTGTCGCCAATGTACTTTGTGATTGTTATAT
>CANQAJ010000166.1 GCA_947589365.1 uncultured Clostridia bacterium
TCATATATACGGCTGTCCGCCTGTGGCTTAAGCACCGAAACTATTGTCTTGACTATGCTTGACGGTGTATAGAACTCACCGCCCTTTACACCATCATGTGCTGCAAACTGCCTGATACAATATTCGTACGTACGCCCGAGCAAGTCCTTGCTGCTCTCTGTGTCGCTCATATCCATATTGGTAAACAGATCAACAACATCACCGAGAACACGCTTGTCAAGATCGGGATTTGCATAATTCATCGGCAATACATTTTTCAGCCTCTTGTTTTCTGCCTCGATTGCTCTCATGGCATTATCAATAACCGTTCCGATCTCCGGCGTATGAGCCGCCTCCGAAATCACCGACCAACGAGCTTTTTCCGGTACGAAAAAGATATTTTTCATCATGTAGGCATCCGGCTCATTTTCAAAGCCTTCACCATCCTCAATAAGCTCATTGTACCTTTTTTCAAACGCACTCGATATATAACGCAGAAAAATAAGTCCTATAATGACCTTTCTGTAATCCGCAGCCGGAATGTGCCCCCACAGCACACAAGCCGCATCCCATATCTGTTTTTCAAAACCAATATTCGCATTATTTTTTTCAGCCATTCCCCTACCTCCGAACATTAACTTCTTATACACGAATATTTTATCACATTTTGGATGATTTTACAAGTTTTTTCATAATTTAATATACATTTTAATATACAAAATATTGTACTAAAAAACGGTGAGCCTTTGCTCCACCGTTTTTGCGTGTTCCTCCATTCTGTGATTTTTTTGAACATCTCTCCGAAACCCCTAATGTAAGACGGTTCTCTGTGATAAACCACAAAGCAACGGGTATCGTTACAATGTATGCTCGTCTTCGTACACTTTCAAACATGGTATATGTCCGGCTATAATTTTACAGAATATACAATCCATAGAATTTTCCTTCACAACTCCCGATTTACCGGGCAAACATTGCTGTATCTTAATAAATCATACCACAAAATTGTGAATTAATCTACCACTATTAACCCGGCACACATTTTACACTGCAAAGGTGCACTTTTCAATTTTTTCTCGGCGTTGTATCAAACTCCGCAGAATCACATTCATTTTTATTAACAATTTTTTAAATGTCACAATATTCCAAATTCTCTGAAAAGCTGCATATTTCTGATTATTATGTCCGATTTCCACCAATTTGCGGAAATTTCAAATTCCCTGTAATCATTGTGCCACTTCCACACAACAGGATATGAACCGTCCTCAAGCTGAGAGTCGTATATCATTTCGACCTCACGTTTACAAAGGTCACGGTTTATAGTTTTGAAAATACGGTTGTTTTTAAAGAAGAAAAATGACGGAGTGCAAACGTAATCTGTCGTCCACCTTTCCGTGTCACTGCAAATAATGTCATTTACCCGGCTTATAACAGATTCTCTTAAGGTTTTTAAATCGAAAACGTCAAATCCCTCAATTTCCTCACAATACCCGAGCAAATCAGAAAAACATCTGAAGGTATGCGGTTCGTCAGTCGGATTTTGCAGAAAATTTGTGACCGCCTTTTCGGCAATGCCGCCTGCCTTTTGGTAAATACTGCTGTTCTTATCGGCAAAGCACAAAGCGAAGCCGGCAAGGCTTACCGTAGGGTTATCCGACGGAATACCCTCAGGATCGTCACACTCCCACCATACCGCATGGGGATAATCGTTATTGCCGGCGACAGTATTGTACCACTTGCCGCCCGAAAAATCCTTTCCGCTGTCAAGATAGTTCAGAAGTCCCTTCATAATGGGATGTTCCGTATCGGTGAAGCCTATTTCACGAAGTATCATTGCTGCCGCCCATGCTCCGATAGGGTTTGAATTTATATTCCAATTATCGGGTTCAATTGCATATGCAAAACCGCCGTCATCATTTTGGTAGAAAGATAAGGCGTGAAGCACATCATCAATACTTCCGTTTTCAAAATGGAAACGAAAACGTGCAAGATCAAGAGGGCGTGCATTTCTGTAAACAAAGGCTTTTGCCTTTTCAAAGGTATCCATCTTAATTCTCCTCATAAATTGATAAGAATATTATAACCGCCCGGAATTTATATGTCAAGTAAAAAACATACGGAAAAATGGCTTTGTATCAGTACTTACTCCACGGTTTTGCAATATATGATATCGGTTCGATTAAGTTTGAATATAGCCTTGCTTTTTTCATAAATATAAGCTAAAATATATAAGGAATATTTTTTCCAAATTGAAAGAGGAGAGAAGTTAATTATGTCTGAACAGAAAAAGGTTGCTGTCATAATGGGCAGTGACAGCGATTTCCCGACAGTATCGGGTGCAATCAAAACGCTTGACGCATACGGAGTACCATTCGAGGTGCATATCATGTCCGCACACCGCACACCCGAAAGTGCAGCCGAGTTTTCGGCAAATGCACGCAAAAACGGTTTCGGTGTAATAATTGCGGCGGCCGGAAAGGCTGCACATCTTGCAGGGGTTCTTGCGGCTCACACAACTCTGCCGGTTATAGGAATACCGATAAAATCATCGACCTTTGACGGGCTTGACGCTTTGCTTGCAACGGTACAGATGCCGAAGGGAATACCCGTGGCAACGGTTGCGGTTGACGGTGCGGATAATGCGGCAATACTTGCTGTTCAGATGCTTGCACTTTCAGATGAAAAACTTGCTGAGAAACTCTCGGCAGAAAAAGTTAATATGAAAAACGGAGTTGCAAAAAAAGACGAGGATATCCAAAAGAAAGTCAGCGAGCTTATTAATAAATAAGGAGAATTTTTATGTCTGAATTACACGATGAATGTGGTGTTTTCGGAATTTATAATAATAACGGTGAAATGAATATCGTTGAGGAAACCTATCTTGCAATGTACACTTTACAGCACAGAGGACAGGTAGGTGCAGGTATAGCCGTAAATAATAACGGCAATATGGTATATCATAAGGATTTTGGAATGATACCCGAAGCACTTCCGGAAGCAGAAGTAAACCGCCTCGGAAACGGAAATATAGCTCTCGGTCACGTAAAGTACTCATCGGGTGAAGCAGTTGACCATCAAAATCTTGCACCGCTTGTTATGAGATATATCAAGGGACAGCTTGCACTTTGCATGAACGGTGCACTCACGAATTATCAGGTGCTGAGAGATGACCTTAATCAGGGTGCGGCAATATTCCAGTCTAATGGCGATACTGAAATAGTAGCTTATCTGACAGCAAGGGCAAGACTTAATTCCGAAACAATAGAAGAAGCAGTACAAAAGGCGGTTTCTCAACTAAAGGGTGCATATGCGATCGTAATGATGTCACCGAGCAAGCTTATAGGAGTGCGTGATCCCCTCGGAGTACGACCGCTGTGTGTCGGCAAACTTGGGAAAAGCTATGTTATAACATCGGAATCATGCGTATTTGAAAGCATGGGCGGAGAATTTATAAGAGATGTCGAACCCGGAGAAATGATTGTTATTGACGAGGACGGCTTTCACAGCTATAAGGGACGAAAGGCTGAGAAAACAGCTTTGTGCCTTTTTGAATATGTATATTTTTCCCGTCCTGACAGCGTAGTTGACGGCGTATCCGTGGCAATGGCAAGACAAAGAGCAGGTATGCTTCTTGCAAAACAGCATCCGGTTGATGCGGATATAGTTTTCGGTGTACCCGATTGCGGTATAGAATCGGCAATAGGCTATTCTATGGAATCGGGAATAAGATATTCAACAGGTCTTGTTAAAAACAAATATATAGGTCGGGCATTTAATAACAGAAAAAACAATTCCGAATATCTTATGCGTATAAAGTTAAATGCACTTAAATATAATATAGCCGGAAAAAGAGTAATTGTAATAGATGACTCAATGCTAAAGGGCATTACAAGCAAGCATATTGTGGAACTTTTAAGACAGGCAGGAGCAAAAGAGGTACATATGAGGATTGCCTCACCCCTTTTCAAAAATCCGTGCTATCTTACAAGTGATACCACACCGAAAGAGGATCTTATCGCCGCAAAGAAAAGCGTTGAGGAGATCTGTGAATATATCGGGGCAGACAGCCTTGGTTTTCTGTCGGCTGAAAGCCTTCCGGAAATTGCAGAGGGTTGTAATCTCGGCTTTTGCGATGCTTGTTTCACGGGAAATTATCCTGTTGATGTGTCCAATACATCAAGAACGGATAAATATTCTCAGAAGATAAAATAAAAATACGGCTCAGACGTTTGGGAGGAGTAAAAATGAAGAGTTTTAGTGACAGCTATAAGGCAGCAGGTGTTGATGTAACAGCCGGTTACAAATCAGTAGAGCTTATGAAAGAATATGTTGCAAGAACTGTGACAAAGGGAGTTCTTTCGGGTATAGGCGGTTTCGGCGGTTTGTTTGAAATTGACACAACAGGTATAGATCATCCCGTGCTTGTATCCGGTACGGACGGTGTCGGAACAAAGCTTAAGATAGCGATGCTTCTTGATAAGCATGATACAATAGGAATAGATTGTGTTGCTATGTGTGTAAACGATATAATCTGCTGCGGTGCAAAGCCACAGTTTTTCCTTGATTATATTGCAATAGGTAAGAACTATCCCGAAAAAGTTGCAAAAATAGTATCGGGTGTGGCAGAGGGTTGTGTACAGAGCGGCTGTGCCCTTGTGGGAGGAGAAACTGCCGAGCATCCCGGAATGATGCCCGAGGACGAATATGACCTTGCAGGATTTTCGGTAGGAGTTGTTGATAAGGCGAAAATACTCGATCCGACAACACAGAAGCCCGGAGATGTTATGATAGGCATAAAATCGAGCGGAGTACATTCAAACGGATTTTCACTTGTACGCAAGGTATTTGATATAAATGAGAAAAATGTAGGAAAGTATTATGACGAGCTTGGCGGAACACTTGGGGAAACACTCCTTACTCCTACAAGAATCTATGTCAAGGCAATTCTTTCACTTCTTGACAGCGTTAAGGTAAAGTCAATTTCACATAT
>CANQAJ010000167.1 GCA_947589365.1 uncultured Clostridia bacterium
GGAGCATTTCCGCTATTTCCCTGCTTATTATCTCACCCGGCATGATAAGCGGTATTCCCGGAGGACAAGGGCAGGCTGTGGTTGCCGCAATTCTTCCGACAGACTCTTCCGTACTTACGGTTTCCGAAACGGAAAGCATTGCTTCCCTTACCGACAATTTTCTTATCGGTGCTTCTGTAAAAACACCTTTTGAATTAATACACTTGCCCAAAGGAATTTCCTTTATCGCCCTTTCAAGCCTTTCAAAATCCTCATCGCTGTTAAATGGCGTACATATAAACACGGCATTTTCCCCATCACAAAACTCACAGTCTATTCCGTGTCCTTCAAAATATTTCACCTGTTTTTCTCCTGCAAGACCGACTGATGCGGTATTCAGCGTAATACGCAAAGGGTCACACAAACCTTTTGGTTGTCTTATTCCTCTGCTTTCCGCCAGACACTTCAACGCCTTAACCTTTTTCTCACATTCGGCATATGCTTTTTTTCCCTCACCTGACATATAATCCACACATAAATCTATTGAACTCATTATAATATAAGAGGGACTTGTCGAACCGAAAAGTGCCATTGCATCCTTCGCATTTTCCGAAAGCTCCGGATTTGCTATATTGAGCAAAGCACCTCCCGTTAGAACAGGTAAAGTCTTGTGAAGTGAGCAGGCAGACATATCCGCACCGTTTGAAATAGGATGCATATTATCTTTCATAAACGCAAGGTGCGAACCGTGGGCATTGTCAACAAGCAGTATCACACCATGCCTATGACATATTTCCGATATCGCCGGAATATCGCTTATTTCTCCGTAATAGCTCGGCGAAGTTATATAACAGGCGGTTATATCCCTGTCGGTATTTAATATATCCTCTACCGCTTTCGGAGAAATTCTCCCTGTAAAACCGTTTTCTCTGTCAGGCGATATCCATACAGGTTCTATTCCCAAAAGTGCAATGGCATTCACCGCACTTCTATGTGCATTTCTTGCACACAAGAGCTTTCCTCCCCTTTCGGAAGCAATCTTAAGCATTGCCTGTATCGCAAGGGAACATCCGCCCGCAGATATCAGGCTTCTTTCTGCACCGAAAAGCTCCGCTGCTCGTATTTCGGTTTTCAGAATAACATCATTTGCTTCATATAGTGCGTCTGTGTCGGGCAATTCGGTATAATCAAGAGAAATTATCCCCCCGTCAAAAAATCCCCCGCACTTATGCCCCGGTGTATGAAATGATGCCCTGTTCAGCTTATTATGTTCAATAAGCCTGTTATAAAGCGGTGTTTTTTCTGTCATTTCTATGCTTCCTTTCTGATGGTTTCCATAGATAATATTCTATCACCATAATCATAATCAGGCAAGATATTTTTATTTATGCAATACTTTGTATATATCATTTTATTACCGTTGCATTATGCAGCCGGCTAATGTATAATATTATTGCTGTTAAGATTTCAGATAAGTTCGGAATAGGAGAAAATGCTATGACATATAATGAAGCGGTGGAAAAAATCAATTCTCTTCTTGTCTTCGGCAGTAAGCCGGGACTTGAGCGTATACGGGAATTTGTTGAGAGAACAGGCTCTCCCGATAAAAAGCTTAAATTCGTCCATGTCGCAGGAACTAACGGAAAAGGAAGTACCTGCTCATTTATTTCCTCTGTGCTGACAAGCTCGGGGTATAAAACCGGATTGTTTATCTCTCCGTACGTTTTAGATTTCCGTGAAAGATTTATGATTGACGGAAAAATGATTCCTCCCGGGGTTCTTGCGGATATTGTATCGGAGCTTTTTCCCCTTGTTGAGCAAATGAAAACCGAGGGTAAGATTATTACCGAATTTGAATTTGTCCTTGCGGTCGCACTCGTTTGGTATGCCCGTGAAAACTGCGATATTGTTGTGCTTGAAACAGGACTCGGAGGACGGTTCGATGCAACGAATATTATAGAAACTCCCCTTGTTTCCGTAATAACATCAATTTCTCTTGACCACACAAAAATTCTCGGTGATACCTACGCAAAAATTGCCTTTGAAAAATGCGGAATTATAAAACCGGACGGAATAACCGTCGCATACAAACGTCAAAGGAAAGAGGCAATGGAAGTTATACGAAAAACAGCGAAAGAAAGAAATAATGTGCTTATAATTGCAGATTCCGATAATGCGGAAATAATCAAATCGGATATCGGGGGTACGGTATTTAATTATAATCTTGATAATCAACCACTTCAAATAAAAATACGTCTTTTGGGAGAACATCAGGTCAGAAATGCCGTTACCGCACTTTGCACAATAAGTCAACTGAGAAAGCAAGGATATTATATCCCCGACTCCGCTGTTATTAAAGGCTTTGAAAATGTAAGCTTTCCGGCACGAATGGAGCTTTTGGGGAACTGTCCGCTTATATTTCTTGACGGTGCCCATAATCCCGGAGGAGCAAAAGCTCTATCGGAGACTATCGACCGATACCTGAAGAATAAACGTAAAATCGGAATTGCAGGTATGCTTGCAGACAAGGACGTTGAAAGCTCAATGTCTGCTCTTTTGCCTAAGTTTGACGAAATTATTACAGTCGCTCCCGATAACCCGAGAAAAATGTCTCCGGAGGATTTAGCGGAGATAGTCAAAAAATATTGCCCTTGTGTTACTTCCGAAAATGACCTCGGAAAAGCTTACAGTATCGCCTTATCAAGGGCAGGCAGGGATGATGCAATCATTATTTTCGGCTCACTTTATCTTGCATCGGATATGAGAAAAATAATTCTTTCAAATAAATAATTATATCCGAATATTCGCTTATTTCCGCATAAACGATGTGGTATACTGAACATTGGTCAAAATTAATAATGTAAGGAGGAAATTGATGACAATAACCACTACAAAATCATGGAAAAATTATATGAGTCTGTGCAGAACTCTTGAAAGGAATGATATCAGGTATAACCGTGAGGATGAAAAACTCTGTGTTATGTGCAGGGTCGGAGGAAATGAAATAGAGTTGAGCTTTCGTATTACAATAAATCCGTCAAAAATGCTCATTACCCTTTATTCGCCTCTGCCCATTGAGCTTTGCAATGAAAATGCAGCAGATATGGCTCTTGCCGTATGCATGATTAACAGCACTATTGAGGACGGTTTATTTTGTATGGACATTAAAAATAATCTTCTCTATTTTAAAATGACATCAAGCTTTTATGAAACGCAGATCAATGATACGATTTTTGAATATATGCTTTCGGCCTCTGCTGATATTGTTGACGAATATTACCCTAAATTGAAAATGCTCGCAAGGAATGATGAAATGTTTGCGGAAAACTGAATACTGAATATTGATTTAAGATAAGCCGCCGCATCTGTACGCTGTTACGCAGGTGCTGCGGCTCGTTTTTTATTTTTTTGGAAATTACACACATTCGTTAGGTAATAAACGGTTAAGATCCGGCATATAAATTACCAATTCAAAGGCGGTGGTTTATTTGTATATTATTTTCGGCAAAAAAACTATTGCCGCTGTGTTGTCAGCAGTCGTGCTGATGACAGCGGTGATTATTTCGGGAAGCGGGATTTATCACAATGCCTCATATGAGGCCGCTGCGGATGCAAATTGGGGACTGAGCTTTCAAACCGAGGGGGCAGCCCCTACAGGTAATGCTTCGGCGGCTCAGCTGAAGGAGTATAATGCCTATTACGTCGGCGATACGTCAAAGAAGAAGATTTATCTTACATTTGATGCGGGATATGAAAACGGGTACACCGAGCATATTCTTGATGTACTTAAAAAACATAATGCAAAGGCTGTATTCTTTTTGGTAGGCAATTTTATAGAAACATCCCCCGAACTCGTTAAGCGTATGGTTGACGAGGGGCATACTGTCGGAAATCATACCTATTCACATCCCGATATGTCACGGATATCTGACAAGGCGGCATTTGAAAATGAACTGACTAAGCTTGAAAAATTATATCAGGAAACCACCGGCACAAAAATGAAAAAGCTCTATCGTCCGCCGCAGGGAAAATACAGCGAAAGCAATCTGAAAATGGCAAAGGAACTCGGATATACCACAGTATTCTGGAGCCTTGCATATGTCGACTGGTATAATGATAACCAACCGACAGAGGACGAAGCCATGAGTAAGCTTATCCCGAGAATACACAACGGTGCCATTGTTCTCCTTCACAGCACATCAAAAACCAATTCCGATATTCTCGATAAGATTCTCACAAAATGGGAAGATATGGGTTACAGCTTCGGAGATATTTCGGATATTACAAAATAACAGCGACGATTTATCGTCATATTCCGAGTTTTTTCGGTCAAAGTCTTGACTAATAAAAAGAATAATTTTATAATATTGTTGAGCATTAATATAGCAACAGAGCTATGTTGCCTGCTGTGATAAGGGGTTTTGACAGGTATACCTCTATGCCCTGTAATAAATCGGGAATTAAAATTGCGAAGTCGTTTTTGCAGACAAACCTGTTAAACCGTGGGACACACGGGGATAGCTCGCCAATACTGTACAGAATGCTGTACTTGAACGAGAAGACCTGCCTCTGTTGACGGCGGGTATGTCACCAAGAAATATTCAGACTGGAGGATTTACAATGATCAGATGTAAAAAATGTGGAATATTGTTAAAAGATGAAGCAAAGTTTTGTCCGTCCTGCGGTACTAAGGTCAAAACCGCTGAAACACCTGCCGATTCTGCAACAGACAACAATGTCATAAGCTGCCCGAGCTGTGGTAAAGAGATTAAATCAGACGCCAAATTCTGCCCTTACTGCGGAGCAAATACAGATAAACCTAAGGCTGCGGCGGTCAATCCGGAAAATAACACTTCATCACAGAACAAATGTCCCGATTGCGGTACCGAATTAAAACCCGGTGCTAAATTCTGTCCGGTCTGCGGTAAAAATCTTTCCGATACATCGGCACCCGAAACGGTTAAAACCGCTG
>CANQAJ010000168.1 GCA_947589365.1 uncultured Clostridia bacterium
AAATGCTACAGCATTATTCAATCGGCAAGCCTTAACGGACTAAATGTGTTCGGGTATTTGTCATATCTTTTGACAGAACTGCCGAAGCTGGGAAATGAACCGACGGATGAACAGTTGGACAACCTGTTGCCCTGGTCCGATACGCTGCCGGATTATTGCAAGTAATTCTGAATTGGTCTGAACAAGTCTATAGAGTGAGTTAGAATAACTCCCATGGTTTTTACCACGGGAGTTTCGCTTTTCTATATTACACTGGTTTATTGAGGGGATACCGGATTATTGTAGGTAAGTCTCAATTGGTCTGATCAAGTCCATATAGTGCATTTGAATAACTCCCATGGTTTTTGCCACGGGAGTTTTGCTTTTCTATATTACACTGGTTTATTGAGGGGATACTTACCTCTTTGACGGAAACGGCAATGTCCGTATGCTTACGGGTGTGGGGGAAACAGATACCTATGATTATGACTCATACGGTATTGCAACAGCAAGTACGGGTTCTACCGTAAATCTATACCGCTGCTGCATTTAATTTGCTATTAAAATGGGAGTGTAACATAATGAAAATTATTAATTCAGGTAAAAAATTGAGAAAAAAAGATATTGCCCTATTTGAAAAAGAATTAAGCATTTGTCTTCCCGACGATTATAAAAAATTCATGTTAAAACATAATGGCGGTGAAATCGAAGACGAAATAGGGTTTAAATATATTGAAACTGATGCTGAAACAGGTGAAAAGGATGAAGTAGAGGGTGATTTATATGAATTTGTTACCCTTGAAGATATTCCCGAGGTTTACAATAATTTAGCTGGTGAGGTGTTGCCGGAGCATTCAAAGTACCTGCCGATAGCTTTTGATGGCGGTGATAGTGCAATTTTGCTTTGTGTGGATAATGACAATTATGGGAAAATATATTTTGGTGACTGCAATTTGCGTGATCCTGAAACAGAGTACTATATATTGAATTATGTTGCGGGTTCATTTACTGAGTTTTTAAGTATGCTGTATGAAATAGAAGAGTAAAATAATCTCGCTATTATGTCTTGTTTGAAAAAATAAAAGCATGAGTAGATATAAACTCTTAACTGTTATATTTTATGGAAGGATTATGAAATATGGAAATTTCAGTTTATTTACTGGAACACAACTATGAAACAGATGATGGTATGGATCATGCAAAAACCTTAGGAATATTTTCAAGTGAAGAAAAAGCCATGTTAATGATAGACAAGTACAGAAAATTACCGGGGTTTAAAAAATATCCCGACGGTTTTCTTATTGATAGGTATGTATTGGATCAAGCCTGGTGGTTGAGTGGATTTGGAATAGATTAAGAAAGTTTTTTGAATTAAAATCAGGCTTGTTTGAAAAATTCCGAAGAGTTGTCAAAGTAACAAGATCGTTGCAGCAGCGATATAAACAAAAGCCGGGAAAAATTTATCAGGTTTATTAAATCCGGTGGAAACGCAGCGAATGGACACATGGTAAACAAGGGCATCCTTATGCTAACCATATATGAGGAGAGTACAAGCCATGGATCAAATACAAATAATATATGACAAGCAAAAAAAATATAACATAGTACGTTCGTATTATATTTATAGGGACTTCGTGGAAAATGGTAGTTATAATTATAGTTTAAAACTGTCTTTATGTGAAAATGTAGAGGATTCTTCTCGAGATGGTTTTGATATTGTATTTCACGATATCACTGATTTTAAAATTAATGATATTGATAATATGTTTAGAATTGTACTTGATATAGAGGATATAACAAATTATCAAAATGAATTTGTGAAATTTTTGGTTAAAGAAATAGAGTACGAAATGTTCTCATTCGGATGTGTCAGTATAGAAATACTGTACTTGAGCGAAAAGCCCCTGCCTCTGAGCGAAACGTAGGCGGCGGGAGTATGTCACAAACGCCTCCCAACCATATGCAGGTAGATTATCAAGGAGCTATGGATATGGAAAAGTAATTAAAGTCCGTTGGAGGTTGGATTATGATTTTATTAAAGCAGTTCACTTTGATATAGACAATTACTTAAATGATAAGGGGAGTAATTCAATAAAAACAGCCATTCCTATTCAAATCACTTACGAACAGTATGTTCAGATAATTAATTTATGGAATTAGGAGATGTGCCGCATGGATTATAAAACACAAGAAAAATATGAACAATTGAAATCAAAAAATAAAGAAGTAATTCTTCAAAAAAATGGGAAACGAAATGTATTGTTACAAGATTGTCTGCTTTCATTAGGTACTAATGCCACACTTCTATCTATAAATGAGCAAAAAAACATCTTGAAAGTAATAAATGATTATGTTTCATCTGCTATCTGTTTGGATAAAACATATACAATCAATGAGTTCTTGGATTTGAAAGCAGATATTTCTGATTGCAGGTTTTTTATAGTGTGGGATGAGTGTAGTTTACCAATAATTTTATGCCCGTATTATGCAATTAAAAAAAACATTAATGATATTATTGCTGTTGCATTTGATACATGGCTTGTAAAAAATGATTTTACAAGATTCATAGAAATCACCCATGAGGGAATGGTGAATTTTTATAACATACCGTTACCTGACTAAGATTTTGTATAAAATACTGCTGCAACAACTTGAACCAACTTATCAAAAACGTATTGTAAAATTGCACCCAAAAAAGTAAACCTGTGATATAGTCAATGGTCTGACAAAGGTTTCCGCCCCGTACACAAGTACAAGCTGCGGCTATGATAAGCTGAACAGTATCAGTGTTGTTGACCGTGGCGGCAAAGCAACGCTCTATGAGTATGACAAAAACGGCAATATCCGTATGCTTACGGTTATGTTTTGTCGCCGGTACGCCTGTACTTACTAAGGATGGAGAAAAAACGATTGAGGATATATAGTCGGTGACTGTGTTTATGCAGCGAATACCGAAACCGGAGAGAGTGATTATAAGGAAGTTCTGAATGTATTTATCAGACAATCGAATATGATTATTCATGTTTCAATGGTGAAGAAATGGAAGCCACTCCTACCCGTCCGTTCCGGGTTGGAGATGAATGATTAACTGCTGATAAACTGTAAGCCCCGAATATCCTGACTCCGGTTGATGGTATAACTGAATTATTATACAAATGTCATTATAGTTTTTTGTGGAAAGTGTGCAGATGTAATATTAGCTAAAAATATTTAGCGTTATTTATAACTTGATGAACTTTTAATTATGACTTACTTTTCCAATGTGTTGTATTAGTAAATCCTTATGTATAAGGTAGTATGTTGAAAAAATAGGCAGATAGTTAAAATAACCTTCTGCTGTCTGTAAGATACTACTTATTGTCGATTGATTTTATGAGATAATTAGTATTAACAAAATATTCCCGGATAATATATAGTTAAGGATAACGAGATAAAAATGGTAAATATTAAATTTAACTTTCACGATAGTATAATTGAAAATATTGATTATATACATAACAAAAAAGAGTTAAAACTAAAAATATACTTATGCAACCGGAAACAAAAGGATTATCGGAACGGTGATCCTGAAATGATAAAATTATATTTGATTTTTCACGATGTAAAATCATTTAAAACTGAAAGCAGTAAGGATGTTTATATTAATGGAGAGATAATTGAAGTAAAACAAATTGACAGTAACACGTTAAAATTTATAGTTCTTTCTGACACTGATACAAAGAATATTACAATATCAGCACGAGAAGTAAGTTACTTTTATGACTGAGCTTAGAGTTGCTCGGATTTTGACTATTTGAGAATAACCGGAGGAATTATCTCAAAAGGTGAAACATTTATCTTTCCAATTCACTCGTTCTCCGGTAATAGAGGCGAAAATTTACACACAAATATAGATTTGAGCATCGAGTATTGACTTTGGAATTATTTGACATGAATATGGTTAGTTTTAAACTGGTAGGAGGAAAGTAAAATGAATTTTGATCGAAAGATATTTTGGGATTATTTTAATAAAAGAATAAGCAGAGATGAATTAGCTGAAAAAATTCAGATATCATCTCCCTTATTCCAATATTCATTGTTAATGGAGTTACAAAAAAACTACGATCTCAAAGATCCGGAAATGATAGAATTTTTGCTTTATGCTTTATTCTTATGGGATGAAAACCAACAGCAGCATCAACAGCAGCATAATTATACTCATTTGTTTTGCTTTGAAGACATATTGAATAAACTGTTAATCGCCGACTGGCATACACAACATGAGGATATTGTCTGGTTACTCCAAAATATTTGTGATAAAAACAGCGTTATGTATTTGTATCAGGCAATCAGCTTAAAACCGTCATATTTGGATTGGGATGATAATTATGCTTTTCCTCTTAAATGTATTAGAGCGATTGGTAGAATTGGTGGAAAAGAAGCGATTGATTGTTTAGTCGTATTGCAAAACGATCCAAATCCAATATTAGCTGATGTTGCCAAAAGAAAGCTAAAAGAATTATTGTAAATATACCGATTTTTTGTTAGAATGTAATATAGTATATTGAAGTTGTGGATTATGTTTATGCAGCAATACTTAGTACGTTAATAGACATTAAAAATAATAAATAGGGGTGTATATATTATGAATTTGGATTATGATATGGGAACCGGCAGAAACGAGCTTATGTGGAAAATTTCTCACGATGAGGAAACCGAAGAAGAAGTAATCGAGGAAATTAACAAATGCAGTGATGTAAATTACACTGATGCAGGAGGATTCAGTTATTTGGATTTTGCAGCATTGAACCATAAGACGAAAATCATTAAAGCATTGTTAGAGAAAGGTGCAAATCCCAACGGATTACCGTTGGAAAAAGGTACAAGTCGCAAC
>CANQAJ010000169.1 GCA_947589365.1 uncultured Clostridia bacterium
TGTATTTTTCAACAATCAACTCGTGTTGTTGACACAAATCTTTTATATCTTTGTCAACTATAAACATAAAAAATTCACCCTCCTTCGACCACTGTAAGAAAAGAAAATCACTGCTTATAATTAATTATACTCTATTTTATGCTCCTGTCAAGAATATAATAAAAACACAATTTGTTGAAACCGCCTTGATCACTCAGGGCGGTTAATAAAATCATTCCTCTTTAGGTTCAAATCTGATACCGTTATCTCCGGGATAGGGCGTGTTGTGTTCTCCCCTACGAATTATACCACGAGGGATTCTTTCCGGAAAGGCATCACAGGTTAAATCTCTATGATTATGCTTACAATGATTACACATTACATCTACTGCCCCCGGGTCACAATACCATCTTTCACTTTCGTACGCCATAATTACACTTCTTTGGTGAATATTTTATCATCTTTAATTTCCGTAATAATAAAGCCGGATTTCAAAACTTTTCTGTTTAAAATTTGCCGTTGCTGTATAATTGTTCATTCTATCAGTACCACATCAAAACTTCTTGATTTGGCAAATTGTCTTCATTTTTTAATGACCGCAAATATCTCAGTGCGTGCGAAATATGGGAGCTACACCACTCATATCCTTTAGGTAGTTCATATTTCTGTAAAATATCATTTTTTATATCATAAATCAATTCAAAAGGAAATTGACAATCCTCAACTACCGCTGAACAACGAATTTCAAAATCAGACTTAACTATATTATTTAGTTTTATCATAATATTGTGTAGCCTCCTTTGCAAAATCATACTTTACAAATGTATTTCTATGAGCTTCATCCTTTGAATATCCTTGTTTCATTAATGGTCGATTACTCCACATACTCTTCATCGCCGTATTCCCAATCGTACTCTTCATCGTCCTCCTCTTCCTCATAAACATCGACATCAACATCTACTATTTCAAGGGGCGGTACATATTTAATAGTTTTCTCCCTCAAATCATAATATGATTTTTCCGGATCATCTTCTGAAATAGGATTATTTTTTGCTATTTCTATGTATTCATCATACAAGTCATAATCTTCTGCCTGTCCCAAAACATTATCAATACCCATTTTTACTTGATTTGGTATTTCTGTTACAATATTCGCTTCAAGATAAGGTTTCAATAAGGATTCCAGTTTTTCTCGTTTTGTCATAGTAAATCAATCGCCTTTCATTTCAGCTTCACCTTATTTGCAAATTCATAAGAGCCAAAATCGTGAACGTAGAAGCTGTATTGATAGTTTCTATACTCGCCTGTCAAGAATATAATAAAAACACAATTTGTCGAAACCGCTCTGATTACTCAGGGCGGTTAATAAAATCATTCCTCTTTAGGTTCAAATCTGATACCGTTATCTCCGGGATAGGGCGTGTCGTGTTCTTCTCTATGAATTATACCACTGGGGATTCCTTCCGGAAAGGCATCACAGGTAAAATCTCCATGATTATGTTTACAATCATTACACATTATTCCGTATGCTCCCGGGTCTTCATACCACCTTTTGCTTTCGTATGCCATAATTACACCTCTTTAGTGAATATTTTATCATCTTTAATTTCCGTAATAATAAAGCCGGATTTCAAAACTTTTCTGTTTAAAATTTGCCGTTGCTGTATAATTGTTCATTCTATCAGTACCACATAACAAGTCTTTCTTTTGGAATTTCACTTATTTTACCCCTGTTTAGTTCATCCATAATTCGTAACAAACCATTAATAGCCATCCTACTGTACATTGAGCCGTACTCTTCAATAACTTCCGAGTTACTCTCACCTGTTGTCAAATTCAAAACTACATGAGCTTTCTCGTTACTGCTTTCAGGAACATAATCTGCTTCAATAAATTCATGATTTTTTATTATGTTTACTAATTTCAGCATGATATTTCTTACTCTCCTTACCATAATTGTATGTCTGTTCTGTAATTTTATGGGCTTTATCTTGTGAATATCCTTGTTTTACCAGATTGCTTTCCATTAATTCATGTCTTAGTAGCGTAAGGTCATGTGATTGAATATTTTTACCGTCAATTAATCTTTGCCATGATTGACTCATTTCATAATTTAAATAAAAGTAATCAAGTTCACTACCGCCTAAATCATGCTTTTGCATAAAAGCAAAATCCTTAACTTGTGCAATTTCGTCCTCGCTGAATCCGGTATTTTTTGCTATTCTACCGACATCACTTTTTATATGCCTAACTGCCTCACAATACCTATCAGCGTGTTCCTGTGCTTCTCTGCTGTTCGGGTTAAGTGCTCCGCTTATTGCTACTGATTGTATTGCACCCCCGCCCGAAGAACCGCCACCCGATCCGCCGCCTGTCCCGGTAAAGCGACCGTGTTCGTCTTTGGTATAATTACTGCCGTCATTGTATCTGTCTTCAATTATAGCACTTGAAGTCTGATTGTCAATATTTTTTTGAACCGCAGCCTCGCCAAATTTTACTGTCTGATTTGTATTAGGTGTATAAATTGTCTTATTCTTTAAATCAAGAAGAACATCGCTGAGTCCGAGAGTGATAAAGTCATATTCATACGGTTCAAAATCCTCCTCGTATCGTACCTCGTTCGGCTGCATAAAGCGGCTTTGAAGTGCTATTCTATAAGCCTGATAACGCTTAAGTATATCGCCCTTAAGCAGCTGCTTCATATCAAAATATATACCCCGTTCAGCGGTATTACATGAGGTATCGGGCTAACAGAAGAATATGTGCTGCCAACGGCGAATTGCCGCCCTCTGCCAAAAAAGCCTTTACTACGGCAATACTTTATTGGTTGCCTGAAATCGTTTGTTCAAATTGTGTCAAGTAATATTGACAATTCCATCTTTACTGCCTTTGATGATTTATACAATCATTTCAAGAATAGTTTTGAACTGCTCATCTGTCATTTCATCCGTTTTTATCTCCTTTCTGACACCTGCCGCCGTATTTTGAATATTCAACCCTCCTTGTTTTTTTCAGTGATTCATGGTATTATTTACTTATATCATCACTGTAGTTATATCATAATATGCAAATGTTAAGCAGCCAATAGTTTTACTTAACTTTTGTTAGGCTTGAAGTGTTGCATAAATGTTTAAAGATATTTTTAGTGAGCTTCTACAAATACGTAATATAACAGTCTGCCAAATGTCAAAAGAAACAGGCATTTCTGAAGCATTAATAAGCGACCGGAAAAGCGGGCGGCAACTGCCTGAGTATGACAGCATTAATTTGTTGTGTAATTATTTCGATGTTTCTACCGATTATCTACTTGGTAGAAATGATAATCCAAATTTGAACAAAGGAGGTGAACACATTGAAAAAAGTCAGCATATTACTTGACATGATTATGATAGTATTAAATATAATATCTATCGTGTTGCTTGCTAAACATATTCTTTCAGAGAATGTTGACAACAGTTAAGGATTTTTGTATAATCCTGCTTAGGGGGATTGCTGCTCCCCCCTGTTCGGATTTACCTTATTTAAAGATATCTTTGATTAAATCAACGATAATCTCTATAAGGTTTAGTAGGGCGGTTGCAAACACGATTTTTTCAGTTGGTGTCGGTTTGCAACCGCTTTTCTTTTTACTCTTCGCCACTGACCGTCTTGTTTTTCAGTGATTCATGGTATTATTTACTTGTATCATCACTGTGGCTATATCGTGTCATGTTACAACGTGATTTTCGATTGTTTTCATGCAAAATCATGATTTTTGTAACATTAACAATAAGAGAGTTAAATTTATGTATCTTACCCTAAGTATAGCTACTCGAATTAAATCATAAGAAAAATACTTACGCCTATCTCAAAAAGGTTCAGGCGGCAGGCTTTAAGAATGCGTTTATTACTACTGTGATAAAGTAGTGTATATGCTCATTTCAGGGAAACTAATGAAATAAAATACTTTTGTTTTCATAAAATATCATTCACAACATCTGAATATTTGATATAGAATTTCATATGGAATATTATATAAAAATATGGAATTTTATATCGAAAAGTGGGACAATAATTACAATTCTGAAATTATAACAACATCAAAAACTCCGCATGGTTACAGAATATTCGGCAACCATGCGGAGTTTTCCTGTACGGAGAGTGAGGGATTCGAACCCTCGAAACGGGGTTAGCGTTTACACGATTTCCAATCGTGCTCCTTCGGCCATCTCGGACAACTCTCCAAATGTACGAAAAGAATATATATAATTTTTAACGCTTTTGTATTATATCATACATGGAATAAAAATGCAAGTCATAATTTTGAAAATATTTTTTAATCATTCAAAAATGTTATTTTTCAAAGTAAACGCAACAGAGGCACAAAAATCTGTTGCAATAAGTATGACGAATAATATTCTTATTTTTTTATTTTTATTTTTTCCATGAAATCGGTAATATACTTAATTGACAAATTAATATAAAAGTTATATAATAAAACTGTATTATTTTGTTTAAATATATCAAATTTATGATTGTGGATGATAATGAATTAAAACAAAGAGGATGATTGATATGGAATCAATTAATAATTATGATTTTAAGATGTACTACGACAAGGCTGTCAGTGAAGAGTCAGAAAGTATCCGTAAAAAGAATCAATTTAAAATTAAGTACGATGATGTGGATTATTACCTTCCCGATACTCAGAGCATTATTAAAATAAAAATAATTGATAGATTTAATTATGTCACACACGTTTCTTTCATACTGGTAAACGACAGAATTGTTTCTTTTTCTTGTGATGGTTCAGAGAAAAACTGCAAAAAAGACTTCTGCTGTCACTGTCGTGCGGCTTATGAATATATACAAA
>CANQAJ010000170.1 GCA_947589365.1 uncultured Clostridia bacterium
TTTATTTTATGCAATTACAAAAAGAAACAAATTATCGGATTACAGCTTTAGTATCGGCAATTTAAAATCAGTTTTGCAAGATGCTGTATTTGATGTTTTAGTTAAGAGGTGCAGAAATGGAATTTGAATTGAAAAAATGGGATCTTACTTATCTTGATGATTTTTTGGAAGCAACAGATGACCCTGAACTTGCGGAAAATATGTGTGAAAATCTTCCGTACCCGATGGATAACGCATTCGCCTTTGAATATATAAAGGAGAGGTTACTTAACAGTGAAGAAAAGCAGATATGCAGGGCTGTTGTTATTGATGGTCATGCCATCGGCGGAGCGGATGTTATACTGGGAAGCGGTGATTTTCAGAAATCCGCAGAAATTTCCGTCTGGCTTGCAAGGCAGTACAGAGGGAAGAATATCGGTTCGGCTGTCATAGCCCGGATATGCAGGGAGGCATTTGAAAAGTTTGATATTGTCAGGATAAGTGCACATCCGTTATCTGCTCATGAAGTGGTGGGAACAGCATTGGAAACCGCAGGATTCCGACATGAGGGAACATTGCGAAAGGCGATATTCAAAAACGGAAAAATATATGACTATGAGATTTATGCTGTGCTCAGGGGAGAAATTTGAAATCCAAAGAAATGCGTGTAAGCTGTTGTATACGGCTTACATTTTTTTTTGATTAATTAGATTTTTTACGTTTGGCATTTGATTTTAGGAAAGCTTTTCCCTGTTCAATAAAAATTTCCCTTTGCTCGTTTGTCATTGAGCGGAAAATACGCAGCAATTCGCTCTCTTTACCTTCATCCATGCTTTTAAGTGTCATACCAAGAAGATAATCGATACTGACATCAAAGTATAATGCTATTTTTTTCAGTGTGTCAAAGTCGGGTTCACGCGTATTTTGAACATAGCTGCTTATTGTTGATGGTGCAATATTTAATTTTGCCGCAAGATTTTTTTGTGTTATATTATTTTCCTCTATAAGTATTTTAAGTTTATTTCCAAATTCCATGTTATCACATCCCAAAGATAATAATAAATATAACATAATAAATTTAAAATAAAATCCACGAAATGAGTTGACAAAACTCGAAATGAGTATTATAATATATTTAAAGATGACAATGTTGTTTAGGAATCAATTTAACTTTGGATTCAATAAATATTTTATACTGTAAAGGTAGGGTATTTATACGAATTGGGGGAATCAAAGGTTGAAGCTTCTGAGAGAGATTTTCAACGAAATATTATGTACTTGTCCTGATGTTCCGCCGGAAACGGGGGGAATACTTGGCAGTCAAAATGGCTTAGTAGTAGATTTTTTATTTGATAAGGGGATTAATCACGATTTTCCTGATCGATATGTACCGGATATTAACCGGTTAAATAAAAAAATAGAAAACTGGATAAACGCCGGTATTGAGTTTTGCGGAATTTTTCATACACATTTTCCGCATGGAAAAGAGCTTTCCGAGGCAGATAAAAGGTATATTACAGAAATTTTAAAATCTGTACCTCAAAAAATGCTTTATTTTCCTATTGTTTTTCCGAATAAAGAAATGATAGTTTGGAAAGCAGAAATTATACATGATCAGTTGATACTTTCACATGAAAGTATAGAATTGATAAAAAATTAAAATGAAAGGTGATATTTAAAAATGGAAACAAAAGTTGAAAAAGCAGTAAAAATCCCGCAGGGAAAATTCTGTGGCGGCAATTGCTCGGATTGTGTGTATTATGAAGCAAGAAACAAAGACAGCAACGGTAGAGGTTATTGCAATCACTACGGCACTCATTACTACCCGTCGGAAAGACAGGGCTGCGGTTGGTATAAACAAGAATGAGATAATTACTGTGTTTTTGAATCGGGACATTGAGAAATGATATTATTTTTAGTATCATTAAAATGCCATTATGACAGGTAAACGATGAATTATTTCTCACATGAGGTGAATTGCGATGGAAGAAAAAAAGGTACTTAAGTTTCTGGATGAAAACAGAAAATATTTGATTCCTAATAACAAATATTCTGAAACTCAGGTCAGGGAAGCTTTAAGAAATGCATCTGCCGGATTTGAGTCTGTTATGAGTGGTATTCCTTTTAAAAAACCCGGAACTTTACTTGCACTATCTATCTTTCCGGGTTTTTTTGGAGTGGATCACTTTTATCTCGGAAATGGTGAGTTGTTAAAGGGATTATTAAAATTGTGTACATGGGGCGGTTTCGGTATATGGTGGATAGCAGATATTATTTTTGCTAAAAAAAGATGTCGTTCCTATAACTGTCAATTACTCTTAGCGTCAATATATGATCCGACAATAGTGAAAAAAGTAAGGGATTATCCAAAAACTTTAATCAAAGTGTCAAAAGATATTGCGGTTGCAACTAAAGATCTTTACAAAGGTATTCAAGATTCATTTGAGATAAAATAACATATTGCTTATCTCGAAAATTATATGAAAATATTTCTCTGCGGTTGCTATAAGCTCCCGCCCTTGAGGTGGGGGAAAGATATTAAGCAGCACTCCTGCCGAAAAAGCAAGAGTGCTGCTCTGTTATGCTGTTCTTTTGTTATGCAGACGCAGGCGGTCGGAAATCATAGCAATAAATTCGCTGTTTGTAGGCTTGCCTCTGCCGTTGTGGATGGTATAGCCGAAATAAGAATTGAGAACATCCACATCGCCTCTGTCCCAGGCAACCTCTATAGCGTGACGGATTGCACGTTCGACACGGGATGAGGTTGTCTCATATTTTTTGGCAACGGAAGGATATAATTCCTTGGTGACAGCATTGATAATTTCGGGGCGGTTTACACACATCATGATAGAGTCCCTGAGATAATGATAACCCTTGATATGGGCGGGAACACCGATCTGGTGCAGGATATCCGTGATGGTTATTTCCAGTTCTTTGTTTATGCTGATAATTTCGCCGTCTGCGTTTGTACTGCTGCCGGAGGAACAATAGCTCAGAAGATCTGAAATACGCTCAAGAAGATCCTCACAGCGGTACGGCTTTATTACGAAATATGCAGCCCCCGCACAAAGTGCCTCATGTTCGAGCATAGGACTGTCATAGCAGGAAATCAATACAAATACCGGTCGGACGGAATTGCTCTCTTTCCTGACCTGACGGATAACACCAACGCCGTCAATATTACTCATAAACATATCCATCAAGACAATATCCGGCTGAAATTCCTTTATTTTTTCCATAACATTTATACCGTCTTTTGCACAAAATTCCGGAATAAATCCTCTTTCCTTAAAAAGCTCCGGTCTTTCCGATTCAAATTGCTCTTCTTTTTCCGTAATCAAAATTTTAAATTGATCTTTCATGGTTTAATCCCCCGTTAATTTTTTTGATGATATTATATTACCATAATTTACCATATTTGGCAAGAGTTTATTTGAGGGATTTTTTAAAAATTAAAAATTTTATTGATTTGCCAAAATTACGGCTGTTAATTTGTTTCCTTTTGTACAAAAGTGTTGTTGAAATCTGTCATATTTTCCGCAAAAATAGCGTATCCGTGGGAAGGGTCATTTATAAATACATGAGTAACGGCTCCGACAAGTCTTCCGTTCTGAATAATCGGGCTTCCGCTCATTCCCTGTACGATACCGCCTGTTTTCTTAAGGAGTTCCGTATCTGTTATTTTAATTACCATATTTTTGGTAATATTGACATTATTATAACTTATATCCTCTATTTCTATATCATAATATTCGGGAGTATTTCCTGAAATGGTTGTGCATACCTGTGCTTTACCCCTGACAACCTCCTGTCGGAATGCAACGGGAATATCCTCTCCCTGACAAAAAGCGTTACCGTTCAGCTTTCCGAAAATTCCGCATTCCGCATTTGCACTTATTTTGCCGATTGCACGGTTATCCGTGAAAAAGCCCGAAAGCGATCCGGGATATCCGCCTGTGCTTTTTTCTACAGAGGCTATATTTGCAAAGACAATATCCCCTTCGGCGAGAGGCATTATGCTTCCGCTTTCACTGTCGCTTATACCATGGCCGAGCCCTGCGAATGTGCCGGTTTCCTTGTCGGTAAAGGTTACCGTTCCTATTCCGGCACAACTGTCACGCACCCAAAGACCTATGCGGTAGCTTTTCAACTGAACATCACGAACAGGTGTTATTTTTGTCGTATAGCTTTTTCCGTCACGGCAGCCGGTTATACTTATCGGATTTCCTCCGCTTGTTTCAATAATATCCATAAGTTGTTCGTTTGTTTCAAGCTTTTTTCCCTCAACCGAGGTAATAACATCTCCGCTGCAAATTCCTGCATCGGCGGCGGGATTTTTATTACCCCCCGCAGTGGGAACATCCGATGTCTGTGCAACGACAAGTCCGTCGGTGTACAGCCTTATTCCGAAAGGTTCACCGCCGAGTGTTACGTTTTTTCTTTGAGTAAAATTAACATTTACCTCTTTGACAGGAACCGAACCGAAGAGCATGATTCTTGCACTTGCCGTGTTTTCGGCGGAAATATCCGATGCCGCATCGGCAGTATCATATTTTACGGAAATAGGAAAAGAGCAGAAGCTTATTTCACTGTCGGGACTTACAGAAAGCTCATCGGGAGTGAGATAAGCGGCTGCACTGCCGATACCGAGGGTAAGCATTGATAAAGCGGCAATATATGCCGTCAGATTTTTAAAAAATTTTCTGATAATTTCACCCCCTCAAAATTATTATTACCGATAATTACGGATTGAATATGGGAAAAAATTTTTTATATCAAATTTAAGTATAATATTACATAATTTTGTTTTATATTATTTTTGACATT
>CANQAJ010000171.1 GCA_947589365.1 uncultured Clostridia bacterium
GTAAAAACGCCCTTAAAACACCGTTTTAAGGAGCTTTTTTTATATCAAAAAACGAAAGGAACGATGTTATGAAACTTGAAGACTTGACAAAACTCGGCATTGCCGAGGAAACGGCAAAACAGGTAATTGCCATGAATGAAGCCGAAATTTCCGCAGAGCAGAAAAAGCTTGCCGACAAGGACGCGGAGCTGACTATGGCGACCGATAAGATCGGCGAACTGACCGAGGCGGCAAAGAAATTTGACGGCGTGGACGTTGAAAAGCTTAAAGCGGATCTTGCGGAAATGTCCAAGAAGTACGCGGACGATACCGCCGCGCTGAAACTTGACAACGCGCTCTCACTCTTGCTTGCAGGCAGCGGAGCAAAGGACGCGGAGATCGTCAAGGGGCTTATTGATAAGTCCATTGTAAAGCTCGATGACGGCGGAAAGCTTACCGGAGTCTCCGAACAGCTCGACAAGCTCAGGCAGGATAAGGCGTTTTTGTTTGAGTCGAATGACGGAACTCCCGTCAACACAGGCTTTACTCACGGAGACCCGCCTTCGGGGAATTCCGCTAAAGGCTCAAACTTCCTGAATATCCTTAAGGAAAATCAGGTAAAAAGAAAGTAACTAAAACAAAAAATGGATCGGAGGAATTTTATATGCCATATTTGAAAGATGAACTCAAAGGGTTCGTACCCGTTGAACAAGCAAGCGAGATCATAAAAAAGGTGGCTCGCGGTTCAAGCGTTATAAGGCTTTCAAGGCTTGAACAAATGACAAGTGACACGAAGAAGATCCCCGTTATGACGAACGGCGCGGGAGCGTATTGGGTCGGCGAGGGTCAGCGCATTGGCACTTCCGGTGCGACTTGGATCTTCCCCGAACTGCGTGCAAAGAAGCTTGCGGTAATTATCCCCGTTACAAAGGAAAAGCTGAACGATGCCACCATCGACGTTTTCAGCGAACTTCGGGAAAACATTGCCGAAGCGTTTTACGAGGCTTTCGACTCCGCCGCGCTGTTCGGCTATAATTCGCCGTTTTCTTCAAATATCCTCAGCAGCTGTGCAAAGGTAGAGATAACTGACGGCAGTTTTGATTTGGCTTCCGCTGATGTTATGGCAAAGGTAGAAGAAGCGGGTTACGATGTAAACGGTTTTGCCGCAAAGATAGGCGTTAAAAATTCGCTTAGAAAGCTCCGCGATGCAAACGGTGCGCCCATCTTTATCACGGGAACAGACCAGAACGAGCTCTACGGACAGCCTATCGAATTTGTCCGCAATGGTGCCTGGAAGGACGATCAGGCGGAACTGATCGCGGGCGAGTGGAAATATTCTCTGGTGGGTATCCGCGATGATATTGAGTACGAGATCCTTACCGAAGCAACGCTCCAGAACACACTTGACGCGGACGGCAAACCTCTTTCCCTTGCGGAACAGGACATGGTGGCGATCAAAGCTACAATGCGTATAGGCTACCTTTGCGTAAAACCGGAAGCATTTGCCGCACTCGTTCCGAAGCCGCTTGATACATCGCTGTCAACGCTCACTATCGGGGAATGTTCCCTTGAACCCACGTTCTCCGCGGAAGTTACCGAATATACGACTACCACAAGCAACGAGAGCGATAATATCACAGCGACTGCAACAGCTGCCGAAAGCGGTGCGACCGTTGAAATAAAAAACGGAGAAGCCGTCGTCGAAAGCGGGTCAGCGGCGACGTGGAGTGAGGGCGAGAACGTTGTTGCCATTAAGGTCACAAACGGCTCTTACAGCAAGACCTACACCGTAAAAGTAACCAAATCCTGATGCGTGATCAAAGTGGTGGTGAAATTATGGCATATGCAGATTTTGAATTTTACCGCGATAGCTACAAAGGAACATTATCCGAAGCTGCTTTCGGGCGGCTTTCGGAGCGTGCTTCCGACTATATTGACAGCAGGACGGGATATATCCTCAAAAAAGCGGGCATAACCGAGGAAATGGAAGAGCGGGTAAAAAAAGCCTGCTGCGCTCTTTCCGAAGTTATGTGCCAAAGCGAAACAGGCGGCGGAGTAAAGGCTTCCGAAAGCGTCGGAGATCTGTCGGTCTCCTATGCGGTGGGAGAGCAGCGTTCAGATGTGCAGAAACTGGACGATGCTATCCAATTGTATCTTTCCGATCTTGTCAAGGCGGTGAAATGGCTATGACAAGGCTGAGCCTTGACCCATATCACCCCCAAAGCCGGTAAAAGCAAAGCAGTAAATTTGCTAAGCCCCCTCAAGGGGGCGGCATAAAATGAGGTGATATTTACGATTACCAATGGAGAATGTACCATTATCCGAACAGACGATGACGGCAGCTACATTGCTGTTGGGACATATCCCTGTATGTGGCAGGAAGTCAAGGGTTATGAAGTCAAGAAGTACGGTGCGGAAAATGCCGACAAAGCGGCGATATATATTCCCGACATAATGGCTGATGTGCGGGAAGAGGACTATATTATCCGCGGAACGGTCACGGCTGAAAATTTCCTGCCGGAAAATGCTCTTGTTATCACAAGCGTTTCCGTAAAAGACTACGGCGGCGAGCTGAAACACATACAGATAGGAGCAAGGTGATGTTATGGAGTTCAGGATAAAGAACACGGAAGAACTGCTCCGCTCACGCGGTCTGCAAAAAGGCGGCAAAGTACAGAAGTTCATCGACAGCGAGGTAATGCGGAACATGGATCCGTACACGCCGAAACGAACTGGCTTCCTGATACGCTCCGCTATTACCGGAACGGTAGTCGGTTCGGGAATTATCCGCCAGAACGCGCCTTATGCACGTTCAAACTATTACGGGAACCAAGGGCGCGGACTGCAAGGCACTTCGGGCGGCGGTCTGCGGGGCAGGAAATGGTTTGAACGAATGAAAGCCGCACGGTTACGGAATATCCTTGAAAAGGCGCGTATCTATGCGGGAGCAAAAAGGAGCTGAAACATCATATGGTGATCAGTATTATTGACGGTTTGCGGGAATATCTTGCGGAATGTCCGCTGCTTGCCGAGATACCCGTTAAAGACCGTCATATCAATTGGACACAGGCAAACATCGATAAAAATTACGGCATATTCCCCGACGGGAACGAACCTCTCGGAGAACCGTACATCAACGGCACACAAGAGTGGGAATACACCGCTCAGATAAATGTGCGCAAATTTGATGATACGGACTTGAAGCGGCTCAAATCGTCCGAATGGCTCGAACGTTTCCAGCGTTGGCTCGCAGAGCAGGTGAAAAAGAAAAATTTCCCTGAAATGCCGGAAGGCTGCACGCCTTACGACATAGAAGCTCCAAACGCCATGCTGCTCGAACAGGACGAAACGGGAAAGCACAGCACTTATGCCGTTACAGTAAAACTTACATATACTACAAAAAATTAAGGAGTTGATCTTATGCCGGATACAGTAAAAGCGGGCGTTATAATGCGTCCCGATATAATTCCGTTCATGAACCTCGGAACTGATGATGAGCCGCAGTGGGAACAATGCGGAGAGGGCTGGAAGAAATTTTCCGAAAACCCCAACGCTCAGACAGAGTCGACGCAGTATATCAATCAGGCTTCCGAAACGACCGATACCGTTTCATATTCTCCCCAGTACAGCGTTGAAATAGACCTTATGTATGATGAACCCACTATCAAAAAGGTCTATGACATTGCCAAGAACCGTCTTACAGGCGATGCGGCTACAGTCGATATGTGCATTGTTGACAGCTTCATAGGAAAAGAGGAAGGAAAGTATTCTGCCCGCCGTGAAAAGCTTGCTGTGGCTATAAACAATATTGACGGTACGAAAAAGATGTCTATGACGGGAAATTTTAACTGTCAGGGCGACGGCGTGAAAGGTACGTTTGAACTCGGAACAAAAACATTTACCGCTGACGGTGAAGGCGGATAAGAAAGGAGCAGCATATCATGAAATTTGATTATGAACGTAAAACGGAATATGTTGAGGCATACGGCAACAAATACCCTATGCCGACAAAAACAGCAGTCCTTGTCGATGAAGTCAACGCCATACAAAAGCGTATATCCGAAAAGAAAAGCGCGGCGGATATGACAGCTGCTCTCAGAGACGGTATCGCCGTATTTATCGGCGAAAAGGAGACCGAAAGGATTTTCCCCAAGGAAAAATTAAACGAGCTTGACACCGATGAACTTACAGCGTTCTGGTGGGTGCTCAACGAGGCTTCAAACAAAGCCACAAAGGACGTTATAGAAAAATATTCCCCCAACAGGGAGATAAAAAAGCCGCCTATTTCAATGAACACAACAAAAAAATAGCGGCGGGAATGTACGATGCAAAAAGCTTCCCTTATGCTTATGAAAGCGGCGGGAAGCTTTACTTTGTGCATACGGATTTCCGGGAATGGATAAGGTTTGAAAGCCTTATCTCAAATTCAGATGTTCCCGAAGATCTGAAAAATATAACTGCACTCAGAATGATATTTGCAGACGACATTCCCCTTAACGATATTGCGGGGGCGCAGGAATTTATGTTTTGGTTCTACCGCGGCGGGAACCCTGCGCCGAAGCACAAAAACAGCGGAACATATCTCGAAAGCCGCCGTGTTTACGATCTTGAATACGATTCGGAATACATTTTCGCGGCATTCTTAGGGCAGTACGGCATAGATCTTGCACACACGGACTACCTGCACTGGTGGGAGTTCCGAGCGCTTTTCAAAGGACTGCGTGACTGCCGCATGACCGACATCATGGGCTACAGGGGCGCGGAAATATCGGACGATCTTCCCGACAGCAGGAAAGCGTTCCTGCTTGATATGCAGGAGCTTTA
>CANQAJ010000172.1 GCA_947589365.1 uncultured Clostridia bacterium
AATGAGATTGGATAAATATTTGAAGGTAAGCAGATTGATAAAAAGACGGACTGTTGCAAATGAAGCTTGCGATGCCGGAAGGGTAATCGTAAACGGCAAAGCCGCAAGGGCATCATATGATGTCAAAGCGGATGATGTAATAGAAATAATGCTCGGTGCAAAATCACTGAAGGTAAGAGTGGTGAGCATAAATGAATATGCAAAAAAGGACGAGGTCGGGCTTTTGTACAGTCTTATACAATGAAATATGAATAAAATTAATTTCCTCTGCATAAAGATTATTATGATAAACTTTGCGGAGGGATTTTTTTTGAGCAATGACGAAAGACCTGCTGTGGGAAAAAAACATAATCTGATAATGGAGGACAGAAATGTACTGAATGTGACAGGCGTTATAGATGTGTCGGGGTTTGATGACGAAAAAATACTTCTGATAACCGAAAAGGGCGAGCTGACTGTCGGGGGATACAGCCTGCATATAAATAAATTCAGTCAGGAATCGGGTGAGCTGAACCTCGACGGGGAGATTTGTTCCCTTGTGTATTCCGAAACAAAACAAAATGACGGGGGTTTTTTCTCTAAGTTATTCAGATGAGGATGTGGATATATGGAACTCACAACGGAACAGCAGACAACGGCGTTTTTGTGGGCGTTCCTGCTCGGAGCAATAATAGAGCTGCTGTATACTGCGATATGTGCAGTAAGAGTTGTTTCACCTCCGACAAAAATACAGCTGTTTATCGGCGATGTTTTATTTATGGTGATCGTTGCAATACTTAATTCCATGTATGCGATATCACAAACGGAGGGAAAGGTACGATTATATGTCATTGCGGCGGAACTTATATCGTATGTGGTTTTATATTTTTCAATAAGCAGATATGTTATAAGGGGACTGTCCGCTGCAATCGGTTTTGTCGGAGCATTGACAAACCGTATTTTTGAGGGTGTTAAAAGAAAAGTGATAAAAATAACAGGTTATTTTAAGGAAAAATGTATAATAAAAAAATATTCCGAAAAAAATTAAAAAATAAGGTCGATTTTTCTTGCAATGTGGCTATGGAATGTTGTATAATAAGCATATCGGTTAATAATCATGGTTAAGGATAGTGATATTGATGCAGGCAGGAAAAGCTAAGCGTACAAGGAAAGCAAAACAGGGTAAAAATTATCTTCTGTATGTTTTGCTTGTTATAGTAACTCTCTATGTGCTGTATATGATTGTTGACCAGCAGATCAGAATAAGTAATGCCAAGGAAGAACTTGCAGGCGTTGAAGAACAGATATTCACTCAGAAGCAAAAGAATGCAGAGCTTAAGAAAGTATCCGATGCGGTAAAGAATAATGATGAAGATGCATTTTCGGGCTATGTTGAAAGGATTGCAAGGGAAGAGTTGGATTACGTTAAAAACGGTGAAGTTGTATTTATTAACATTGCCGGTGATTGAGAGGAGAAAGCATTTTCGGTATGAATTTTGAAGTAGGGATGATTGTTGAGGGCAAGGTTACGGGCATAACGAAGTTTGGTGCATTTGTTGACCTTGAAGGCGGAAAAACGGGTATGGTACATATCTCCGAGGTAGCGGCGACATATGTCAATGATATCAAGGAGCATCTGACCGAGGGACAGACTGTTAAGGTAAAGATTTTGTCTATCAGCGAGGAGGGGAAGATAAGTCTTTCCATAAAAAAGGCTCTGCCCCAACAGAACAGGCAGTCCGGCAGACAGGACAAAGGTGGTAGTAAGCCGCAGCGTCAGCAGGCAAGCAGGCAGCCGTTTTTTGACGGGCAGCAATCAAAGAAGAAAGAAAGCTCAAGCTTTGAAGATATGCTTTCAAGGTTCAAGCAGGCAAGTGACGAAAAGATGTCCGATTTAAAGAAGACAGAAACTCGTCGGAACGGCGGATATTCCAGAAGAAACAATTCGCAGAGGTGAGCAGGTTTGCTGTGTTTGATAATGTTAAGCAGCAGCGGGATAATGCGGCAGCAGTCTGCCTGACAGTGTGACCGGGTATAGTGTCGTGAAAGTCTTTAACGGAGCTTTCACGGCACATTTTTATTATTATGGGTGTTGTGATGATAATTTTAAATGTAAATATTTATACAATGGATAAGGATAATAGTATCGTTGAGAACGGGTATGTTAAAACCGACAGTGGCATAATAACCGAAATAGGTACAATGCCGTGTGCGGAAAACTTTGACGGTGATGTGTTTGACGCTGAGGGAAAAAATCTTTACCCGGGATTTGTGGATGCACATACTCACCTCGGTATGTTTGAGGATTCTCTCTGCTTTGAGGGTGATGACGGCAACGAAAGTACTGAACCGATTACCCCGCAGCTCAGAGCAATAGACGGTGCAAACCCGCTTGACGGCTATTTCTGCGAAGCACTGCGTGCGGGTATAACAACCGTTTTGATAAGCCCGGGCAGTACAAACCCGATTGCGGGACAGATTGCGGCAATCAAAACGCATGGGAAAAGAATTGACAATATGATAATCAAAGCACCATTGGCAATAAAATTTTCCCTCGGTGAAAATCCGAAATCGGTCTATAATGATAAAGAACGTATGCCGATAACGAGAATGGCAATAGCGGCAATGATTCGTGAATCACTGAAAAAGGCGAAAAAATACCATGAAGATAAATTGAGATATCTTTGTGACCCCGAAAATACTGAGCCGCCGGAATATGATGAGGGAAACGAAGCACTCTGCCGCCTTTTTGACGGAGATATATCCGCACATTTCCATGCACACAGGTCTGATGACATATTTACCGCTCTGCGTATCAGTGAGCAATTCGGTATAAAGTGCGTTATCGTACACGGAACGGAGGGACATCTGATATGTGATGAGCTGGCGGATAAATGCGTCGGAATATTGTCCGGACCGTTTCTGACGGACAGGAGCAAGCCTGAGCTTAAATCACTCACCCCGACCTCACCCGGTATAATATCAAAGAATAATATTCCCACAGCCATAATAACCGACCACCCTGAAACACCGATACAATATCTTACGCTTTGTGCTGCGGTCGCCGTACGGGAGGGTATGGACAGAATATCCGCACTCAGAGCTATAACCTCAACAGCCGCTGAAATTTGCGGAATTTCCGACAGAGTGGGTTCGGTGGAAGTGGGAAAGGATGCTGATTTTGTTATTTATGACGGCGATCCTTTAGACATAACAAAAAAGCCGTCAGCAGTATTTATTAACGGAGAATTAATTTTTTCATAATTTTTCATAAAATTTCAAAATAAGTATTCCATTTTTTGTTTAATTGTGTTATAATACAATTAATCTCAAGGATGAGATATCCAAATTGAAGGAGGATTGCCTTATGAAATACAACATTGTCGGAAGAAAAGTAAATCTCAGGGATAACTTTAAGGAGAGAGTTTATAAGAAACTCGGAAAGTTTGAAAAGATATTCAGCGATGATGCGGAAGTTGTTGTTACGGTTACTCTCGAAAAAAACCGACAGACTGTTGAGGTTACAATCAGAGATAACGGTATGTTGCTCAGAGCAGAAAGCACTGCCCTTGAAATGAATGATGCCCTTGACGCTGTTGTTGATATATTGGGAGGACAGATAAGGAAGAATAAAACAAAGCTGAGCAAAAGATTCAAGCCTGATTCAATCAGCAGATATTTTTCTGAAGATGCGGCTGTCGATGAGGACGATTATTCTCTCGAAGAAGAAGACTACAAGGTTGTGCGTACAAAAACCTTTTCGGTCAAGCCGCTCAGTATTGAGGAAGCTATACTCCAGATGAACATGATAGGTCATGAGTTTTTCATGTTCAGGAATGCAAAATCGGGCGAGATTAATGTCGTGTATAAGCGTAAGAACGGTACATACGGGCTTCTTGAACCCGAGGCTTGATTTTATTTAAAAAATTTCCGCAGAAGTTATTTTGTAATTTCTGCGGTATTTTCTATATTGTTGATATTGAATAATTTATGGTGCGAATATATGCAAAAACTGATGCATTGTGATATTGCAGATACTTTTTGAGCAACAGTCTGTGATTAAGGAAGTTTTTGCACAAAAATGACATTTATGAGATTCAAATTTTATTTCTCAAAATGTAGCTATTATGCACTTTTTCGTAAAAATACTACTCCTTAAGCCAAAATTCCAAAAATAACGTAATAATTGTATATACTTTTTATATTCCGAATTTTGCAGAAAAATTGTATTAAGGTACAAAAATATCTCTTGTAATTATTTGTTGTTTATGGTAAGATATAATTAGGTATTACTATGGTAATATTTGTTGCTACCACACTATAAGCTTGTCTCATATCTGATAAAGTATGTTCGATAAGCGATAATAGTACATCCGTAAATATTTGCAGATTTCACAAAAACAAAAGGAGGTATATTATATGTTTTGGGATAGATTTTATGCTCTTTGTCAGAGAAACGGAAAAAAACCGAATCCGGTCGGCAAAGAAATCGGACTGTCCTCAGGAATTATCAGCAAATGGAAAAACGGCGGAGTACCTACCGGTGAAACATTGATAAAGCTTTCGAAATACTTTAATGTTTCAGTTGATTATTTGCTTGGTATCAGTCCTGTTATTGAAGTTAAGGATACGAGGCTTGAGCCTTTTTATTCGGACAGGGAGCTTAAGAAGCAGGTTCTTGACAGTCTGGATAAGCTCAACGGGCTTGGTCTTTCATGTCTTGCGGAGTATTCCGAATATCTGACAAAAAAACAAAAGTACAAATTCGACGAAAGGCACCCCGAAGAATAGTGGCGGGCGGGG
>CANQAJ010000173.1 GCA_947589365.1 uncultured Clostridia bacterium
GTTATAAATGATGATGACTTTAAGAGCAACAGTATATATAAAGACACTATGAAAACGCTCGGAGAGGGAGATGACAGAGTTTTCAATATTAAATACGTCAGCTCTGAAAAGGCAAAAAAACTTTTGGAGGACGATGAGATAGCAGGTTATCTTTCGGTCTATGGCGATGATGTCAAGGTTACGGTAAATTCCACAGGAATTGATGAAACCATTTTTTGCTATGTTATAGATGAGATAAAAAGTGACTCTTCCGTTATAAAAAATATCGGAGAAAGTAAAATCGAGCATGAGCTGCAAAACGGAAATATGAATATTGATTATGAAAAAATATATAATGATGTTTCCAAAAGAGTGCTTGAATCAGATGTGAACATTAGGGATAATTCTTCCGATAATATGAGTTATTTTGTTATAGAATATTATTCTCTTATAGCAATGGCTTGTATGTACAGCGGAATATTATCTATGACGCTTATTAATTATAAACTGGCAAATATAACTTCTGTCGGAAAAAGAACATCAATAAGTCCGGCTAAAAAGGGCGGTATGCTCCTCGGCTCACTTTCGGCGGCATTTTTAGTACAGCTGTTCGGTTTGCTTTTGCTGTATCTTATGATGATTTTCTATGTGGGGGTAGATTTCGGAAATAATCTGCCTATGATAATACTTATTTCAATACTCGGTTCTATTGCAGGTCTGACATTGGGAATAGCTGTCGGGGTATTTTTCAAAATGGGAGAAAATGCTAAAACAACCGCACTTATAGGCATAGTAATGGCAGGCTGTTTCCTTTCGGGAATGATGGGTATAACAATGAAAAATGCAGTTGACAAAAATATACCCATACTCAATATGATAAATCCCGTTGCAATGATAACCGACGGATTGTATGCACTCTATTATTATGATAGTATGGAGAGATTTATTATTGATGCAATCAGCTTGGTAATATTCTCGGCGATAATGCTAATTATATCTTGGAGAAGATTAAGGAGGCAGAGATATGACAGTATTTAGTGCCTTTCTTAAGGTAATTAAAAAAAATATAGTTATGATAATAATTTATACAGGGATAGTAATTATTTTTGCAGGTCTGAATATGCAGACGGATAATACAAACGGTAAATTTGTAAGCGAAAAGCCGAGTGTATTAGTAATAAATAATGACAAAGGCTCGGAGATATCGAACAATTTCGAAAAATATCTTGAGGATAATTGTGAAATTGCGGAAATAAGCGGTGACGAGGCAATTTCGGACGCACTTTTTTACCGTGAGATCTGTTGTGTTATAACTATTCCGAAAAATTTCGGAAGAGATACACTTAACGGTAAATCGCCGGCACCGGAGATAAGATCAACAGGGGAGGGCGATGCTGCATTTACAAAAATACTTATGAGCAGATATATTCGAGTTCTAAATGTATATGCAGACGATATTTCGGACGAAAAGGAGCTTATCAAGTCTGTGAATGATGCAGTATCCGAAAAGGCTGAAGTTGAAATGACCACAAAGCTCGATACAGGTTCACTTGCAAAGGCTTCGACATATTTTAACTTTGCAGCATATAGTCTGATGTCCTGTATTTTGTTTATTATATGCCTTGTACTATCGAGTTTCAATAATCTTATGATACGCAAGAGGACAATAGTTAGCAGCAAGAATTATAAAAAATATAATTTTGACCTGTTTATGTCAAGTCTTACATATGTTTTGGCGGTATGTTTTTTCTTTGCTGTTCTCGGTTATATTATGATAGGGGATACGCTGCTCACGGTAAGGGGAGTAATGTACATACTTAATATGTTTATTTTCAGTGTAACGACCTTGGCACTTGCATATTTTCTGAGTACATTTCTTCTACCCAAAAATGCGATAACAGGGCTTGTCAATGTGATAACTCTCGGTTCGAGTTTTTTATGCGGTGTATTTGTTCCGATAGATTTCCTTGGAGAGGGCATCAAGGCAATAGCACATATTTTTCCCACCTATTGGTATATACAGAACAGTGAGATAATTACAACAGCGGAAAATCTCGGTACTGAGTTGCCGCTGCTTGCGATCAATTCGCTTATTCTTATCGGATTTACGATAATATTTGTTGTATGCGGAATATTCGTATCGAGTAAAAAGAGGAAAATCGCATAATAAAAAATCAGAGGACGATAAAATCCTCTGATTTTTTAATCTATTCGGTTCTCAAAGCAACTACGGGATCTTTTCTTGCCGCACATTTTGCAGGAATAAATCCGCCGATCATAGTAATCAGGGTACTTATGACTATAAGAACAGCTGAGGGCAGAACAGGTACGGAAATAGTTATTGCACCGCTTTCTACAATGCCCATAGCACTTATAACCGCATTTGCCGGTATACATAGCAGGACAGCGGCAACTATACCTATAACTCCCGAAAGCAGTCCGATAATGAAAGTTTCGGCGTTAAATACCTGAGAAATATTTCCCTTTGATGCACCGAGTGCACGGAGTATTCCTATTTCTTTAGTACGTTCAAGAACGGATATATGAGTTATAATACCTATCATAATGCATGAAACTATAAGTGAAACCGCAACGAATGCAATAAGTATATATGACAGTGTGTCGATCATGCTTGATATTCTGTCGGTTATGTCCTTGATATAATCAATATAATTGATTTTGTCATTCGCTCCGACAGAATCGTTGTATTGATCGAGAAGCCTGAGTATGCCCTCTTTACCGTCAAAGGTATCGGGATATATAACTATTGAAGTCGGATTTTCATAAGCGGCATATCCTATTTCGTACAAAGTGGAATCTAAGTCTTTGGGGAATGAGATTGAGTCATTATAAATCTCAAGAAGCTGTTCATCTGTTGCCGCTTCAAGCCAATTGCTTAATTGCTCTGTCGGGTCAGATGCGTTTGTTTCTCCTTCACCAACGCCGACATTCGAGTCTGTATTGCCGAGCATAGACGATACAAGGTCTGCCTTACTGCTTTCGTCCATATTAATTAAAGCGTTTTTAACTGACTCTGCTAAGATTCTTTCGTCTTTTTCATCGAATGATATTCCTGTCAGAACGCTTTTATTTCTGTCCTTCAGTTGTGCCTTGATAACCTCACAGTTTGCGGAAGCATCTATTATTTTATTTGTGAGTTTATAGGTATAACCGACAGCAGGAGTATCATAATAGGAGGAGAAAGATTGCTGTAATAAATTATTTGAGGAATTGTCATCAGGATTTTGTCTGATGATGCCCTTTACTTTTAATTTAATACCGTATTTATCAAGAATACTATTGATTTCCCTGGAACTGTCTTTGATGTAATCAAATGTTCCATGGTCATTTTTCTGATACCTGAACCCTGTGGGGAGAACGGTAAACTCCTTTTTGCATATATCCTCGTAGGAAACAGTACCGAGTGAACCGTTGTCTGCAAGAGAATTATTATTTACCATTTTAACATAATCCGAAGTAGAAATATAACCCAATTGGCAAAGAGTTCTGCCGTCAATGCAGCCGCTTTTGTCTGTTATTATAACACATTCGTCCGCATTTTCGGGCCAGTCTCCATAAACAAGCTCATAACTGTTTGTTGTTTTTTTGCTTATTGTTGAATCCATACCCCTTGGTAATTCCATAAAGGAGCTTGCCGTATATCCGTTTACTCCGTAATATTCACCGTTAGGAGAAATTACATTTGAAGTGTTTAAGATTTTGCCCTCGGTATTGTCCGTGTATGCAAAAAATCTTGTATCATATTCAAGAATGACCGAACCTGTTCCTATATATTCATTAAGATGATTTTCCGGTTTTTCAAGAAATTCCTTGAAAGCTGAAAGATCATTTTTCTTGATAGTAGGCTGATAGGATATATCCTCGTTTGATTCGTTTATGACGGAGAATATTTTGTTGTCATAATTTTGAGAATTATCGGATTCGGTATAGCTGTCGGTTTCCTCATAATCGGTAACACTGTCATCATATACGTATTCCACGGCATTTATGGTTATGGGATAGTTTTCCATTGTATCCCTTTGAAGCTGATGGATATAGATATTGACACCGTTTGAAAGAGCAAGTATAAGTGCAATTCCTATTATTCCTATTGAACCGGCTATTGATGTTATCAGTGTACGCATCTTCTTTGTTTTAAGGTTATTAAAACTCAGAGATAGGGAAGTGAGAAATGACATTTTAGACTTTCCATGTTTTTTATTGGAATTTTTACTGTCTTTTTCATTTTCGGCACTAATCGTAAGCGGATCGGAATCGCCAACGATTTTACCGTCACGGAGTTTAACTATTCTTGTAGAATACTTATCGGCAAGTTCCGGGTTATGTGTTACCATAACGACCAGTCGTTTTTCCGCAACCTTTTTCAGTATTTCCATAACTTGGATACCTGTTTCGGTATCGAGTGCACCTGTAGGTTCATCGGCAAGCAGGATTTTGGGGTCATTTACAAGCGCTCTTGCGATAGCGACTCTTTGCATTTGACCGCCGGAAAGTTGGTTTGGCTTTTTATGCATATGTTCTTCAAGACCGACTTCTATAAGGGCTTCTTCGGCTCTTTTTCTTTTTTCCTTACCTTTGATACCTCCGATAGTAAGTGCAAGTTCAACATTGGAAAGTACCGATTGATGGGGGATAAGGTTGTAGCTCTGGAAAACAAAGCCTATTGTATGATTTCTGTATGTATCCCAATCCCGTGAATTATACTTTTTTGTAGAAACTCCGTCAATAACGAGATCACCGCTGTCATAGCTGTCAAGACCGCCTATGATATT
>CANQAJ010000174.1 GCA_947589365.1 uncultured Clostridia bacterium
AGGCGTTGCATCCGGTAATAAATATACATTCAGGGTTGCAAAAAAGGCTACCAAGATAGATATAGCAAGAGCAGTTGAAGAAATCTTCAATGTTAAGGTAGCAAAGGTAAATACGGTTAATGTCAGAGGACGTCTTCGCCGTCAGGGCAGACATGAGGGATATACTCCTTCGTGGAAAAAGGCTTATGTAACACTCGTTGAGGGAAGTAAGCCGATAGAGTTCTTTGAGGGCATGATGTAAGCCTGATACGGACAGGCAGAATGAATGGAGAATATGCCGTTCTCCGCAAAGCCATCATGAGGAGAGTGAAATAAATGGCAATAAAGAATTACAAACCGACTACACCGTCAAGGAGAAATATGTCGGTTGTGGATTATACGGTTCTTTCCAAGGTCGATCCGGAAAAAAGCCTGCTCGCACCGAAGAATAAGAGAGCCGGCCGTAACAGCTACGGCAGAATAACGGTTCGCCACAGAGGCGGCGGAAACAGAAGAAAGTACAGGATAATAGATTTCAAGCGTCAGAAGTTCGGCGTTGAGGCTGAGGTTAAGACACTTGAATATGATCCGAACAGAACAGCATATATCGCTCTTATAGAATACACCGACGGTGTAAAGAGCTATATACTTGCTCCCGTAGGACTTAACGTAGGAGATAAGGTTATTTCCGGTCCCGATGCGGATATAAAGGTCGGAAACGCACTTCCGCTTGTAAATATTCCGGTCGGTACATTTATCCACAATGTTGAGCTTTATCCCGGCAAGGGTGCACAGCTTGCAAGAAGTGCAGGCAACATGGCTCAGCTTATGGCAAAGGAAAATAAGCTTGCACTTCTCAGACTTCCGTCGGGCGAGCTGAGAAACGTACCCGAGAACTGCATGGCTACAATAGGTCAGGTAAGCAATATCGACCACGCCAATGTAAAGATCGGTAAGGCAGGACGTAAGAGAAATATGGGTTGGAGACCTCAGGTAAGAGGTTCTGTCATGAACCCGAACGACCACCCGCACGGCGGTGGTGAGGGTAAATCCCCTGTAGGACGTCCGGGTCCTGTTACTCCGTGGGGTAAGCCTGCTCTCGGATATAAGACAAGAAAGAATACACGTTCCGATAAGCTTATAGTTAAGCGCAGGAACGGTAAATAATCAAAGGCATACAGAAAGGAGCTTTGAACAATGAGCAGAAGCGTTAAAAAGGGTCCTTATGTACAGCCTGTGCTGTTAAAAAGGGTTCAGCAGATGAATGAAACCGGCGAAAAGAAGATCCTCAAGACATGGAGCAGATCCTCAACAATATTCCCGGATTTCGTAGGACATACATTTGCGGTGCATGACGGCCGCAAGCACGTTCCGGTTTATGTAACCGAGGATATGATAGGACACAAGCTCGGTGAGTTTGCACCTACCAGAACCTTCAAGGGTCATGCCGGCTCAAAGACATCAAAGTAATGGCCGAAAGGAGTGTATGAACATGGAAGCAAGGGCAGAACTTAAATACGCCCGCATTTCACCGAGAAAGGTAAAGATAGTTCTTGACCTTATCAGAAATAAGCAGTGCGATTATGCATTGGCAGTTCTGAGGCACACCCCGAAGGCTGCTTGTGAGGATCTTGAGAAACTTCTCAGATCCGCAATGGCAAATGCTGAGAACAACTATAATATGGACACGAAAAGACTTTATGTAGCTGAATGTTATGTAGGTCAGGGTCCTATTCTCAAGAGAATTCGTCCGAGAGCACAGGGTCGTGCATACAGGATCAATAAAAAGACATCACATATCACACTGGTGCTCAAAGAGAAAGAATAATCGACGAGGAGGTAAACTAATGGGCCAGAAAGTAAATCCGCACGGTCTTCGTGTAGGTGTTATCAAGAATTGGGACTCACGTTGGTTTGTAAGCGATAAGGACTTCGGCGAAACACTCGTTGAGGACTACAACCTCCGTAAGACTCTCAAGAAGCAGCTCAACGCTGCCGGCGTTCCCAAGATAGAAATTGAGAGAGACGCCGCAAAGGTCAGAATTCATATTCATTGTGCTAAGCCGGGTATGGTAATCGGCAGGGGCGGTGCAGAGATAGAAAAGCTCCGTCTTCAGTGCGAGAAAATCCTCGGAAAGCCTGTGGCAATCAATATAGTAGAGGTAAAGAATCCCGATGTCAATGCCCAGCTGATAGCTGAAAAGGTTGCAGGGGATCTCGAAAGAAGAATATCCTATCGCCGTGCTATGAAGCAGAGCATAGGCAGAGCTATGAAGTTCAATGCAAAGGGTATCAGGATCATGTGTTCGGGTCGTCTCGGCGGTGCTGAAATTGCAAGATCCGAGCAGTACCATGAGGGTACTATTCCGCTTCAGACGCTCAGAGCGGATATAGATTACGGTTTCGCAGAGGCAAACACAACCTATGGTATAATCGGTGTCAAGGTTTGGCTCTATAAGGGCGAAGTTCTGAGTGATAACCGTAAGCCTCGCAGGGAAGGAGGCAGCAAGTAATATGTTAATGCCTAAAAGAGTTAAATACCGCAGAGTTCACAGAGGTCGTATGACGGGTAAGGCTCTCAGAGGAAATAAGGTGACATACGGTGAGTACGGTCTTCAGGCTCTTGAGCCGGGCTGGATCACTGCAAACCAGATAGAAGCAGCCCGTGTTGCCATGACACGTTACTGCAAAAGATTCGGTAAGGTATGGATAAAGATATTCCCCGATAAGCCTGTCACAAAAAAGCCGGCAGAAGTACGAATGGGTTCCGGTAAAGGTTCTCCCGAGTTCTGGGTGGCTGTTGTTAAGCCGGGCAGAGTAATGTTCGAGCTTGCGGGCGTTCCGGAGGAAACGGCAAGAGAGGCACTTCGTCTTGCTGCAATGAAGCTGCCGATAAAGACTAAGTTTGTTACAAAGAAAGAAACGGAGGTTGATGAATAATGAAGGCTTCAGAGATCAGAGAAATGACCGATGCTGAGCTTAAGACTAAGCTTCAGAGCCTTAAAGAGGAACTTTTCAACCTGCGTTTCCAGCTTACAATAAATCAGCTCGATAACCCGATGCGTATAAAAGCAGTTAAGAAGGATATTGCAAGAGTACAGACTGTTATCCGTCAGAATGAACTTTCTTCGGCAAAACAGGCTGACGCATAAGGGGAAGGAGGAGACTTACTTTGGAAAGAAACCTTAGAAAAACTAATGTCGGCAAGGTAGTCAGCGATAAGATGGATAAAACAATCGTTGTTGCTATCGAGGACAGCGTAAAGCATCCGCTTTATAACAAGATTATCAAGCGTACAATCAGACTTAAGGCTCATGACGAAAAAAATGAGGCAGGCGTCGGAGACCGTGTAAGAATAATGGAAACCCGCCCGCTTTCTAAGGATAAGAGATGGCGCTTAGTAGAGATTATAGAGAAGGCTAAATAATGGCTTTCAGTAAAGGAGGAACGCACTGTGATACAGCAGCAGACCTACCTCAAGGTTGCCGATAATACCGGTGCAAAGGAGCTTATGACAATAAGAGTCCTCGGCGGTACAGGCAGGAGGTACGCAAATATAGGTGACGTCGTAGTTGCTTCCGTTAAAAAGGCAGCACCCGGCGGCGTTGTAAAAAAAGGCGATGTCGTAAAGGCAGTAATTGTACGTTCGGCAAAGGGCGTGCGTCGTGACGACGGTACATACATCAGATTTGATGAGAATGCAGCCGTTATCATAAAGGAAGACAAAAACCCGAGGGGTACCCGTATATTCGGTCCGGTAGCAAGAGAACTTCGTGATCATGACTACATGAAGATTCTCAGCCTTGCTCCGGAGGTGCTTTGATGGAGGTGCGAACAATGAGTAACAAGGTTCATGTTAAAACAGGCGATACAGTCGTTGTTCTCAGCGGCTCCCAGAAGGGCAAAAAGGGTAAGGTAATGGCAGTAAGCCCCAAAGAGGGTAAGGTTATTATCGAAAAGGTAAACCTCGTGTCCAAGCATGTTAAACCCCGCAGAATGGGCGAGCAGGGCGGAATTGTTGAAGCAGAGGGTGCGATGTACGCTTCAAAGGTACAGATCGTGTGTCCCCGCTGCGGAAAGCCTACCCGTATAGCTCATAAAATTCTTGAGGACGGCACCAAGGAACGCATTTGCAAAAAGTGCGGCGAGGCGCTTTAAGGAGGTAAAACTTTAATGGCAAGACTTAAAGATTTCTATGTTAAGGAAGCTGCGCCGGCTCTTTTGAAGAAGTTCTCCTATAAGAGCGTTATGCAGATTCCGAAGCTTGACAAAATCGTCATCAATGTCGGTGCCGGTGAGGCAAGGGAAAATTCAAAGGCAATAGATGCCATTTCGGCTGATCTTGCGGCAATAACAGGTCAGAAGCCCGTTGTTTGCAGAGCTAAGAAATCAGTTGCTAACTTCAAGCTCAGAGAAGGTATGCCGATAGGTGTTAAGGTAACACTCAGAGGCAACAAGATGTATGAGTTCGCGGACAGACTTTTCAACGTAGCTCTTCCGAGAGTACGTGACTTCCGCGGAATCAACCCCAACTCTTTTGACGGCAGAGGCAACTACAATATGGGTCTTAAGGAGCAGCTTATCTTCCCTGAGATTGATTTCGATAAGGTAGATAAAGTACGTGGTATGGATATTTGCTTTGTAACTACAGCTGCTACAGACGAAGAGGCACGAGAGCTGCTCACACTTATGGGTGCTCCGTTTGCGAAATAAGGAGGGATTACCGTGGCTAAGACATCTATGAAGGTAAAACAGCAGAGAGAACCCAAGTT
>CANQAJ010000175.1 GCA_947589365.1 uncultured Clostridia bacterium
AATAATTTGTATGCGGAAATTTCTTAGATTTTATGTATGTCGCGGATTGATTTGTTAAGGAATATGGTGTATAATCAGAATGAAATTTATTTAAAGGAAGATAATTTTGGAAATACTTACTGATTTGTTTACCGACCATTGGCTGCTTGTGTTGATATCCTGTATGGCAGCATACCTGATAAGCAGTGTCAATACATCAATTATTGTTACATATATTGTAAAACACGAGGATATCCGTAAGCTTGGCAGCGGAAATGCCGGATTTACAAACGTCCTCCGCTGTGTAGGAAAGGTACCGGCAATAATTACATTTGTGGGAGATTTTCTTAAGGGCGTTGTATCTGTCCTGATTCCGTATTTGCTGACCTTTGGTTGGGACGCTTCCGAAATGCAGGCGGAAAGGTCATTAATAATGTACCTTGCCGGGTTATTTGCCGTTATCGGTCATATGTTCCCGATTTATTATAAATTCAAGGGCGGCAAAGGTGTTGTGACAACGGCATCGGTTGTTATAATGACGGATTGGCGTGTGCTTGTTGTTGAACTGGTATTTTTCGGTATACTGTTTGCACTTACGAAAACCATTTCAAAATGCTCCCTTGTATGCTCGGCATTGTACCCTTTTGCTGCGGCAGGACTCAGAATTTTGGACAGTGCCGGGATATTGCCGGCTGCACTGACTCCGATAAAGACTACGACTGTAGAATTTATTATATGTGTTTTTGTTATAACGTTTATAAACGGTCTGATTATAATATTAAGGCATAAGGATAACATAAAGAGAATATTGGAGGGCAATGAAAATAAGATTACTGCGGATAAGCATTGAACTTTTCGTGCATTGACGTACCGACGGATGCTTCACGGATAAAATATCTCTTATAATATATACAAAATGATATTATTCTGAGGTTATCGTATAAGTATATGTTTTATACGACAGCCTCTTTTTTATCCGGATTTTATAATTCGTAATATTATGTTATTTTTGTCGGTTGAAAAATCCGCGGCAATATGATATCATATAGGCAAAACAATGATTTTGTTGAAAAATGGGGGTTTTCATGAATTACATACTTGATGTTCTTGCAGTTGCGGTTGTTGTTGTTTTTGTAATAAGCGGGTATAAAAGGGGAATACTCAATTCGGTTTCTCATTTTTTAGGGGCCGCTGTCGCATCGGTGATATCTGCATTTACGGCTTCGTTTGTTGCAAATTATTTTTATTATGGTTTTATTCAGTCCAAAATAATAGAAGTTGCGGAAGAAAAAATGCCGCAAATTACTTTGGCGACAAAACCCGAGGATATTTCAAATGAGCTTATAAACAATGTTCCCGATTTTGCAAAAAACGCACTTGATATTTTAGGTATAGACAAAACAAAGCTTACACAGGAAATCAGTGATTCCGCCGGTATATCCGCACCCGATGTGTTTGAAGGTCTGATACGTCCGATTATAATGAAACTGCTCACTGTGATACTCACGCTGGCATTGTTTACAATTCTGACTGCGGTAATATCCTTATTGACACGTTCGCTTACATCTGCTGTTAATTGTGTCGGTCTGAGTACGGTAAATAAAGTATTCGGTGCGGTGCTGGGGCTGTTTGCGGCTGTTGTTATAGTAATGATATTATCCTTGGTATTGTATATACTGATAATATTTCTTCCTGAGGATTCCGCAAAGATGTTGAGGGATAGTATAGAATCGACATATTTATTGAAGTATATTTACAATATTAACGTTCCCGAAATGATAATTACAAAAATACTCAATACGGGATAAAATAATGTAAATATAAAACAGAATGTGGAGATAATATTTTGCTGTTTATTTCACAGAAAATCCTGTAATTACTGTGTCACTTATGTATGAAATAATAAAATTATTGTATATTGAGCCGCTGTCGGAAATAATTTTTCTTTTTTTATAGACAGTAGGCTGTAAAATATGTTATTATAACTAAATGGGGATAATATATCCCGGATACTCCTGACAGTAATAATTTAGGATAACAGTGGAGAGAGGGGAAAAATAAGAAATGATGTTATGCAACAGATGTAATAAAAGACCTGCGGTAGTGTTTGTATCGAGTTCGGCAGATACTTCAAATACGGTGGGATATTGCCTTGCCTGTGCAAAGGAGTTGGGTGTTAAGCCCGTTACGGATATTATGGAGAAGATGGGCATTTCCGAGGATGATATAGACAGTATTCAGGAACAAATGGATGACCTTGCCGATTCGGGATTTATACCGGGTGCGGAAATGTTTGAAGGAATAGAAGATGATGATGAGGAGGACGGAGATTTCAGCAGAGGTGGGGCTCCGACGTTTCCTCCGTTCTTCAAGAACCTGTTTAATTCCAAGAGTCCGAGTGACAAGCTTTCCGATAAGGAAAAGGGAGAGGAAAAGCAGAATAAGAAAGAAACGCAGAAAAAGCGAAAAGGAAGAAAGCATATTGATGCCTATTGCACAAATCTTACACGGCGTGCCGCTGACGGCGAGCTTGACAGGATAATAGGCAGAGATAAGGAAATCGACAGAGTGGTGCAGATTCTTTCACGCCGTACTAAAAATAATCCCTGCCTTATAGGTGAGCCGGGTGTCGGTAAAACGGCGATAGCGGAGGGTCTTGCACTGAAAATAGCTGACGGAGATGTTCCCTACAGACTTAAAAATAAGGAGATACAGCTTCTTGACCTTACGGCACTTGTTGCCGGAACACAATTCAGAGGACAGTTTGAAAGCCGTATAAAGGGGCTTATATCAGAGGTCAAGGAGGACGGAAATATAATACTCTTTATTGACGAGGTTCACAGTCTTGTCGGAACGGGTGAATCCGAAGGTTCGATGAATGCGGCAAATATAATGAAGCCGGCACTTTCCAGGGGTGAAATTCAGGTTATCGGAGCGACAACCTTTAACGAATACCGCAAATTCATAGAAAAGGATGCGGCACTTGAAAGACGTTTTCAGCCCGTAACCGTAGTTGAACCGTCAATTCAGGAAACAACCGAAATGCTGATGGGGGTAAAGAAGTATTACGAGGATTATCACAGAGTGCGTATGTCCGATGGTATAGTACGCAAAACCGTTGTTTTATCCGAAAGATATATAACAGACCGTTTTCTTCCCGATAAAGCAATTGATCTTCTTGACGAATCCTGTACTCATGCATCTCTCAGAAACAAAAATCTTGAAAAATATGACAAAGCCAAGGATAAGATAAAGGATCTGGAGGCACGGTGCGAAAAACTCGAAAATGAAGAAAATATAGATTACGAAGAGCTTGCAGGTGTAAAGACAGACATTGCAAAGCTTGAAAAGGAAATTGAGGCATTGGATCCCCGCTCTCTATTTGCGGATGTAACGGAGGATGATATAGCTCATGTTATAGAGCTGTGGACAGGTATACCGGCTTCAAAGGTCAGGGAAAATGAACTGAAAAAGCTTGCCGATCTTGAAAGTGTATTGAAATCCAAGGTTATAGGTCAGGACGAGGCAGTCGAGGCACTTGCCGCAGCCGTGAGGAGGAGCAGAGTGCAGATAAGTCCGAGAAGAAGACCGGCGTCGTTTATATTTGTCGGACCCACAGGTGTGGGAAAAACGGAGCTTGTTAAAGTGCTTGCCGCCGAGCTTTTCAATACACCGGAAACGCTTATACGTCTTGATATGTCGGAGTTCATGGAGAAACATTCGGTATCAAAGATAATAGGCTCACCCCCCGGATATGTAGGCTATGATGAGGCGGGTCAGGTTACCGAGAAGGTTCGCCGCAAACCGTATTCGGTTCTTCTGTTCGATGAGATTGAAAAGGCACATCCGGATGTTCTTAATATACTTTTGCAGATACTTGATGAGGGAACGCTCACAGATGCACAGGGAAGAAAGGTCAATTTCAGTAATACGGTTATTGTAATGACCTCCAACGCCGGAAGTGACAGGCGTGAAAATGCCCTCGGCTTTGCAAAAACTCAGGACGAGGCTACAAAAGAAAAGGTTATGAAAGCACTTTCGGAGTTTTTAAGACCCGAATTTCTCAGCAGACTTGATGAGATTATAGTTTTCAGAAATCTCAGTGAGGATGATTTTGTAGGTATAAGCAAGCTTATACTTGACGAATACATCGGCTCACTTAATGAAAAGGGTATAGCATTCGGCTATGATGATAATTTGTGCAGATATCTTGCGAAAAAAGCATACGGCGGTCAGAGCGGTGCGAGGGATCTCCGCAATCTTGTCCGCAAGGAGGTTGAGGATAAGATTGCAGCCGCTATTGTAGAAAGTCCGGACGGTATCATTACTTCTATCAATGTTACCGCAAATGACAATGATATAGTGCTTGACATCAAATAATGATAAAACTTGGGAATATTTATCCTGCGAACAAAAATTTTTGTTTGCAGGATTTTTTTGTAACCAAATACATTTTACTGCCGTTTATAATAATAGAAAGACAAATATATGCAATAATCTAAGGTTTGTGACAACAGATATGTTTTCTACGCAATGTGTGGCTCTTGCGTGATTGTGCAATATATTTTTTGATATTTTATAGGGAATATTGTTGACAACATAAGTTTATTATGATACAATAAACACATGATGATGTAAAAAGCTACCTCGTATGCTAAAATATGACACAATATATCAGAAGCTTCGTTGTGTCGTGTTTAAGTATAAAAATTTATTTTAAGAAAGGTTTTGAGAACAATGAAAGCAAAAAGAGTTATTGCTGCTGTGTTTGC
>CANQAJ010000176.1 GCA_947589365.1 uncultured Clostridia bacterium
CATGATGTTGTTGCTGTGCTGCTGAAGTCTTTAATAACATGATAGCTTGAGCTTGTGCTGTGTTTTGCTTCAAACTTGTAGGTATAAGGACTTGTTCCGCCGCTTGCCTTACCTGTGAGTGTTATCGAGCTGCCGAAGTTTACACTCGTTGAACTGATCGTTGAACTGTTTGTAAGTGCTGCATCCTTTACTGTAATAGTAAATGATTTAGCCGCAGTTTTGCCTGCCTTATCCTTAACAGTAATACGAATTGTGTATGTACCTGTCTTTCCGGGCAGCCATGATGTTGTTGCTGTGCTGTTGAAGTCCTGAATAACATGATAGCTTGAACTTGTACTGTGCTTTGCTTCAAACTTATATGTATAAGGACTTGTGCCACCGCTTGCTTTTCCTGTGAGTGTTATTGAGCTGCCGAAGTTTACACTTGTTGAACTGATCGTTGAACTGTTTGTAAGTGCTGCATCCTTTACTGTAAGAGTAAATGATTTAGCCGCAGTTTTGCCTGCCTTATCCTTAACAGTAATACGAATTGTGTATGTACCCGTTTTTCCGGGCTGCCATGATGTTGTTGCTGTGCTGCTGAAGTCTTTAATAACATGATAGCTTGAACTTGTGCTTGTGCTGTGTTTTGATTCAAACTTGTAGGTATACGGACTTGTGCCACCGCTTGCTTTTCCCGTAAGTGTTATCGATTTGCCGAAGTTTACACTCGTTGAACTGATCGTTGAACTGTTTGTAAGTCCTGCATCATTTACTGTAAGAGTAAATGATTTAGCCGCAGTTTTGCCCGCTTTATCCTTAACAGTAATACGAATTGTGTATGTACCTGTCTTTCCGGGCAGCCATGATGTTGTTGCTGTGCTGTTGAAGTCCTGAATAACATGATAGCTTGAACTTGTACTGTGCTTTGCCTCAAACTTGTAGGTATAAGGACTTGTTCCACCGCTTGCTTTTCCCGTGAGTGTTATCGAGCTGCCGAAATTTACACTCGTTGAACTGATCGTTGAACTGTTTGTAAGTGCTGCCTCATTTACTGTAAGAGTAAATGATTTAGCCGCAGTTTCTCCTGTTTTGTCTTTAACAGTAATACGAACGGTGTATGTACCTGTCTTTTCGGGTTGCCAGGTTTTCGCAGCTGTGTCAGTATAATCCTGAAGAACGGAATAGCTTGAACTTGTACTGTGTTTTGCTTCAAACTTATAGGTATAAGGACTTGTGCCGCCGCTTGCCTTACCGTTTATTGTAACAGAATTTCCGAGTGTTATTGATGATGCCGAAACCGTTGAATCATTTACAAGCTCAGTCTTATTGCTACCATTAACGAGAATCATAGCGGAAATTCGAGGTACGGAAACCTCACCGGACACAGTATCAATAACATCCGATGCCCCCGCTTTTGTGTCATTTACATAAATCTTCCACTCGCCGTCAGGAAGTCGCACGTTTGTAGCATTTTTGAGCGGATTATACACAACAAGAATCTTATCTGCCGGTTCTCCTTCAACATCGCCGCTTATAGTGTAGGCTATAACACCCGTTTCGGTACCGTCAAGAATTTTTAACTTAGATGAAACCTCTCCCGATGTTGAAAGTCTCAGTGCAGGGTGAGCTTTTCTGAAAGCTATAAGCCCCTTGTAATATTCAAATACTTCTCTGTTCTTTGAAATGAGTGAATAATCAAGCTTATTTACTTCATCACCGGAAGCATAACTGTTGTGATCGAATGTTCCGTCTTTCTTTGTCTTTGTTCTGAGAAATTCCTCACCGCTCATTATAAACGGAGTACCCATTGCTGTCTGTACAATAGCCGCACCGAGGTTATTCTGACGAATCTGATCCGCTAATGTATCATAAGGACTGGAAGATCTGACCTCATCCCAAAGCGTATAGTTATCATGACAATCCGCATAATTTATAACCTGTGACGGTGACGGAGCCCATGGCAGTGCAGACTTAATCGACTCAACAAGGCTGTCATGGTATGATATTTCACCGTTGATATAGCCTTTCTGTGCAACATCAAATACGCCGCCCTTTATGTTGTCACGGATATTATCGCTGAAATATGCAATACCGGGTGTAAGACTTGCATTTGCCTGTGTTGCAAGAGGAACATTTTTCGTTGTAAGCGTTGACATCATCCAACCCTCGCCATATATTACTATTGTAGGATCGATTTTGTCAAGAGCCTTACGGATAGCGTTCATTGTATTGACATCAATAAGACCCATAAGGTCAAAACGGAATCCGTCAAGATGATATTCCTCTGCCCAATACCTTACGGAATCCACAATAAACTTGCTTACCATCGAACGCTCGCTTGCCACGTCATTGCCGCATCCGGAGCCGTTGGAACCGGGTCTGTGGAAATATCCCGGAACGAGCTGATTGAAACAATAGTCTGATGACAGTGTATGGTTATATACAACGTCCATAATTACGCCGATACCTGCATCATGCAGTCCCTGAACCATCTGCTTATACTCATTCACCCTTACCTCACCGTGATAGGGATCGGTTGAGTAAGAACCCTCGGGTGCATTATAGTTTACCGGATCATAACCCCAGTTATAACCATCCTTTGTTTCGTCAACCGAGCCGAAATCGTATGAAGGAAGAATGTGTACGGATGTAACACCGAGATCCGCAAGGTGATCCACGCCTGTTTTTGTACCGTCGGAAGTTTTTGTTCCCCTCTCTGTAAAGGCAAGATACTTACCCTTATTTTTTATTCCGCTGTTTTCTGCAATTGAAAAATCTCTGATATGAACCTCATATATATCCAAATCCGTAATGCTTTTATAGGTATGTCTGCTGTCGCTGTCCCATCTGTCGGGATTCGTTGAAGACATATCAAGAATCTGACCTCTCTGACCGTTTATGCCTACAGACTTAGCATACGGATCAACGATATCCTTATTTGTCATACCGTCAAAATAAGCCGTATATGTATAATACTTCTTATTAAGATCGCCCTGAACGGTTGCAACCCACGTACCCTTTACATCTGCTGTCATTTCAACAACATTCTCAGCCGTACCGCCGTTGCCCTTGTCATAGATATTAAGCTCTATCCTCTTTGCAGTCGGAGCCCATACACGGAAAAATGTGCTGTTTTTTGAATATGTAGCACCGAGGTCATCACCCTCATATGTATACTGTGATTCAAATTCATCGGACGAATAATCAGGTATAGAAATGATGTTATTCTTTTTTACTTCAAAGTTAGGATTCCCGGACTTGTAATATACTTCAACCGTGCCTGAATATACATCACTGAGATCTACAAAAAGATCTTCATCATAATCCTTTGCACTCCAATTGGGTTTTCTTACAATAAAGCCGAGTCTTGAAACAGGTCCCGAAAGTGTCAGCCTGCAAACAACACCGTTCTCATCAGGGTTTGTTTTGTCGAATACATAAGCATCCTCAGTGTTTTTTTCACCATCAGGTGCTCCGCCGTCTGTCCATGCCCACACATCCCAATCGTTGTATGCACCATCCCGGCGCAGATAATGAATGTTTACCGTTATTTTTCCTGCCGCACCGACAACCATCGCCGGAACCGTAAAACAGCCTAAGGCAATAGTCACCACCATAATGTATGCCGCAATACGTTTTGAAATTTTTTTAAACTTCACAAATTCATCTCCTTTTTTTATTAATGTTTATTATTTTCCGACAAATAAAAAATTAACTCCTTCACCTCCGAATCACTTCGCAGCCATATCTTCTGCGGAAAATTTATTAAATTGTCCGGTTTACAGCGACATTTGTATAAAATTAAAAGCTGCATATAAAATATTTGTTATTTGATATAACTATTCTTCATTTCATAATCACCATGCCGCATCCACAGGAAAATTCAGCACAAGCAGTGCATTAATCAACAATTAACACACCCCTTAAGCACATCATACAATTTTTTTTAACATATGTCAACAAATAAATCCAAAATCAGTAAAGATTGTAGAATATATACATCAATATTCCAAATAAGAATTATTTTGGGTATTTTTGCGATTCTGGATTAACATCATAATATCCTTTTGCGAATATACTATTCTGATATTCTTCTGTTATGCCGGAAATTATAACACCTCCCTCTGCACATTTAATCCGGGGTCTTACTGTAACATCATACATAAGATAAAAAATCCGCCGCATATTCCCGAACCGAATGCGACGGATTTTAATTTTTAATACAGCAATATAATACCTTTATCTTACGCTTATCGTATAAATAATGCCCTGGGAAGCACCGTTACTATCCCTAACCAATATTTTAGTGTCATAAGATGCTGCTGCACCGAGATCATAGCCACCGAAGTGGATGTTGTATTTTCGGCTTTTACAGTACAATGACGAGGCTGCTGTCTTACTGATAGTAGTAAGAGTATATGTAAGGAGATTACATCCTGCTGCACTTCCTGTAACCTTAACACTGCTTCCGAGCCTTATATTTAGATGTTGCCGAAAGCTTGGAGTCGGCTTAAAGTCAGGCTTTTACTGTAAGTGTAAAAGTCTTGGCTGCACTATTGCCTGCTGCATCCAGTGCGGTAATACATATACTGTATGCACCTGTCTTTCCGGGCAGCCATGATGTTGTTGCTGTGCTGCTGAAGTCTTTAATAACATGATAGCTTGAACTTGTGCTGTGCTTTACTTCAAACTT
>CANQAJ010000177.1 GCA_947589365.1 uncultured Clostridia bacterium
TAAAATATTAAAATTCATAAGCTCCTCAATCTTATGGGATAAAATCCGCCACAGGTTCAAAGGCACGTTTTACTTTACGGTAAATGTTTTAATATACATAACTTTTTTTCTCGGCTCAGTATTTATTTTTGCGAGTCTTTGCTCAAATTGGATATTGAGAATCGTTTTCGGTATTATAAGCCTTGTTGCGTTTGCGTATTTTGAGGCGTGGTTTATTACAGGATTAATAACGAGTTTTTTTCCTATATTGAGCGTCTTGTGAATAAGTCGGTCGGATATGTTCCCGATAAGCCTGTGCAGAGACACAAAATAATTATGAAGAGAAAGCCTGAACATGAAAATGTTGCTCCTGATATTGCGGCATATCGGATTTGTGAAATTATAGAGGTATTTAATCAATTTGACGTAAGTTACAGACCGAATTATTTGAATAATCGGGAAAAACAAAAATTTGAATGTAATTATGATAATGTTTATAAGCTTTTGGACAAGGAAAAAAACAGTGATAGATTCGGATATCGCCTATTCTTCGCATCAAATGAGGATGACAAACAGTCATTCATATATGATATTCAAGTCGGTAATCCATACATGGGGAGTATGCTCGCCATATATATTCCCGAAAGTGTAAATTTATATGATGAAGCTGATGTAAAAATTATTATTGATATGTTTGAAAAGGCGGCAGCTATCTTTAATCCTTTTTATGGTTGTGTTTCTAATGTACGCATTTATAATAAACGTATTGCTCGAAAAAACAGCGGACAGCCGCCATTTATCTATAAGGGAAAACCGTCAACCGTACATTGGCTGAATTATTGGTCGGAAGAAATTGCCGATTGTATAGGTATTGATAAAATCAAAAAAGTTTTGGATGAACATAGGCAAATTTCCTTTGACAGCGGTATATTTAAAATAAAGAATTTTGCATTGGATGCGGAAAATGAATCGGACATGGAATTTCATAAGCTGTTGGATAGGGAGTTAGGACTGAGATAAATTAATTTATGAAAATTTGCAAAGGGCGATAAGCGAATTGAATATACAACTATCTGCCTGACATCCAAGGACGGCACGCAGATGCAGTCAAATATAATAAAGACATATCGAAAACAGGCTTCCGTCGAGTGTCTTTTTTTATTATAGGGTTGAAAAAAAAGCGGGGTTTATGTTATAATAAACCTACTGATTGAGCAATTTATTTTAAATTTGTTGATAAAAAAAGAGCGAAAATATTGTAAACAAAACCTTCATCCGGATATCAGAGTCTTTGGATTACGTCATAGGATTGATCTGCGTGAAATATAATGAAAGTTATGCGGAAGGATAAGAATATGAATTCATTAAACACCCATGCTGTATGTTAAAAAACGGATGTATGCCGATTGAATATCGGGCGAAAAATATGAAGCCAAGAGAGGAAACAATCATATGAAAATATTACGCCGCGTATGTGCATGGCTCCTTATCCTACTGCTTTTTGTATCGATATGCCCCGTTGCGTTTGCCGCTCCGCAGACATCAGATGTCCTCAGAGTCGGTTTTTTTGCGTTTCCGGGCTACCATGTTGTCGATGAAAACGGACGACGGAGCGGATACGGATATGAATTTCTCCAGCGTCTTGCCGTATATGGGGGTTGGACATACGAATATATAGGCTATGAGGACTCCTACGCTGACTCTCTTGATATGCTTCGCAACGGCGAGGTGGATGTTGTCACCTCGGTATCTAAGACGCCGGAACGGGAACAGGAATTCCTTTTTTCAGACCAACCTATTGGTGTAAACTCCACAATATTTACAATAAAGGCCGGCAACAGGGACATTGTGGAGGGGGATTATACCACTTACGACGGAATAAAAGTCGGAATGCTGAAGAATAACTCTAAAAATGAAAATTTCAAGCGTTTTTCCGAGGAGCACGGCTTTACTTTCAATGCGGTGTATTTTGGAGAGCAGGATGAACTCTCAGCGGCACTTCAAGACGGAACAGTGGACGCTGCTGTTTCCGGCAGCTTGCGTTTGTTGGATGATGAATGGATTTTGGAGTCTTTTGATTCCGCCTCGTTTTATATTTGTACCGGAAAAGATCGCACAGACCTCATGAAGGAAATAAATGCGGCCATCAACGAGATGGATCTTCATTATCCCAACTGGAGGGACACACTGCACGATACATATTACTCCACGGATCAGGACGGCTCCATTGTCCTGAATGCGGGGGAACGCAATTTTCTGGACGAACTGAGCAACTCGGGCAGACCGTTAAAACTGCTGTTTAACCCTGATCGTGTTCCTTATTGTTACTTTCAGGATGGTCAGGCGAGGGGAATTCTGCCTGCCATTTTTAAAATTATGGCCGAACGGTTTTCGCTGGATTATGAATTTATACCGGTAGAGAGCCGGGATGAGTACTTCGTCCTTCGGGAATCCGGAACGGCGGATATAGTGCTTGATTTTACCAGTGACTATTATTTGGCCGAGGAGGAGGATTGTAAGATAACCGCACCCTATTTTCAGACCAATTTTGCTCGTCTGACCCTGACCGGTTTTGACGGCAATGTGGAAAAGCTGGCTATGATCGATAGATCGGAGGCTCTTGGTGACTATATTTCCAGCCGATATTCCGATGATGAGTTGATTCGGTATGCATCATCGAAGGATTGTGTCGAAGCAGTGCTGAATGGCGAGGCAGACGCCACTATTCTCTATGCTTATAATTCCGAGTGGTATGTTTCTGAGGATGTCCGTAACCGTTTGTCCTCCGTAACTTTCGGAAATACATCGTTTTCCTACGCTGTCAGCAACAGTATTGAGGGCGGTCGTTACCTGATTTCCATATTGGATAAAGGTGTTGAAAGTCTTACCTCTGAAGAACTTGATGCTATCGTTGCAAGAGAGGTAGATGCAACACAGAGTAACAAGAACGCCTCGCTTGTGTCTGTTTTGTATCAACACCCGGGATACTTTGTGTTTGGTCTCGCTGTCATCCTTTTGCTCCTTTTTACTGTGGCAATGCTGGTTGTACGAACGCATAACCAGCACAAGCTTCAAAAAAAAGTGAATCAGGCAACGAAAGATCTGAAAATCAAAACACAGGAGCTTTCAGACGCACTGCAAGATGCGGATGCCGCCAATCGTGCCAAAACCACATTTTTGAACAGTATGTCCCACGACATTCGGACTCCAATGAACGCTATCATAGGCTACACGACTCTTGCTACTGCTAATCCGGGGAACAGCGAGCAAACCAAGGATTATCTGTCAAAGATCGCACAGGCGTCCAACCACCTGCTTTCTCTGATCAATGATGTGCTGGATATGAGCCGTATTGAATCCGGCAAAGTCACCATTAATGAAAGACCCGAAAATTTAGCTGAAATCCTGCAAGGACTCCGGAACATCATTCAGTCTGATATCCACACCAAGCATCAGGAATTGTTTATAGACACTGTAGATATCACGAATGAGGGAATTTACTGCGACAGGCTGCGACTGAACCAAATGCTGCTCAATCTGACCTCAAATGCCATTAAATTCACACCCGCTCACGGTTCTGTGTCTATCAGGGTCACTCAAAAGCCGTCCCGGTCGACGGATCGGGGCATTTATGAGTTCCGTGTCAGCGATACCGGTATCGGCATGAGTCCGGAATTTTTAAAGACGGTATTTGACCCTTTTACCCGTGAACAGACTTCCACAGTAAATGGCATACAGGGTACCGGTTTGGGTATGGCTATCACAAAGAATATCGTGGATATGATGGGGGGAACAATTGAAGTAGAGAGTGAACAGAACAAAGGTACTACATTTACAGTAAATTTGGAGTTACGTTTCACCGATGACCAACAGCAAATGGAACCCATAACGGAATTGAACGGGCTTCGCGGACTGGTTGTGGATGATGACACTGTTTGTTGTCAAAGTGCATCAAAGATGCTCCGTCAGATTGGTATGCGGGCGGAATGGGCCTTGTCGGGCAAGGAGGCCGTCATCCGTGTCAGTGAAGCTATTGAATTGGCAGACCCCTTCGAGGTATATATTGTGGACTGGTCTATGCCCGAAATGAGCGGAATCGAAACTATACGACAGATCCGGAAAATCATCGGGGACGATTCTCCCATTATCCTCATGTCCGCCTACGACTGGGCAGATATTGAGCAGGAGGCACGTCAGGCAGGTGCAACCGGATTTATAAGCAAGCCTCTTTTCGCATCCGATCTTCATCAGACGTTGGAACGCAGCCTGGGACGGACTGCGGAAGTCACCGAGGCACAGGATAGTCCTGATGTCGAGGAATGCTTTGCAGGTAAACGCATCCTGCTGACCGAGGACATTGAACTTAACAGGGAGATTGCCGTTGAGATTCTGACCGGGGTCGGTCTTGAGGTAGAATGTGCCGAGGACGGTCAGCAAGCCTGTGATATGATACGTGCATCAAAGCCGGGTTATTATGACTTGGTTTTGATGGATATCCAAATGCCTGTTATGGACGGCTATACCGCCACAGGTGTTATCCGCCGTATGGAAAACCCCGAATTAGCAAATATTCCCATAATTGCCATGACAGCAGATGCCTTTGACGAGGATCGAAAGAAGGCATTGGATGCCGGCATGAACGGACACCTGTCCAAACCCATTGATGTTGATAAGATGATGAA
>CANQAJ010000178.1 GCA_947589365.1 uncultured Clostridia bacterium
AAGAAAGCCGAGAATGACTTAGACGAAAAAGCTAACGGAATTTATGCGAATGTTATGGTATTTATGGGAATAATAGCGGCAATATTCACGTTAGTAACAGTTAATTTTGAGGCTTTCAGCAGTCAGAATTTTTCTATGATTAATGTGTTGTCGCTAAATCTCTCTTTAGCGTTTACCATTCTTGTTTTCTCGGGAATTGCATTGTTTATTATGGGAAGGAAAAAGAGTATTGTTTTTTATGTTATATTTTTTTCGATTACATTATTAACATTAATTACTAATTTATTGTTATGTTTTCTTTTTAATTAATGAAAATTAACCGCCCTGAGTGATCAGAGCGGTTTTTCTATACTTATTTTAAAGCGATAATATAATAAGTCGAGAGTACTGCACAAAGCGGTAGGCGGTTTTTCTCGTAAGGAAGGGAGGTGATAACTTATGTCAGTATCCGAATTGTTTCAGTTCGTGATTATGTTGACAGGTGTTATCGCACTTGTATATCAGATCGTTAAAGATCATTATAACAAGAAGCAAGTTTTTTACATAAAAAGTAAGAAACACCGCCCAACTCCGAATTTTGCGGTGTTTCTTAAACATCAATCAAAATTGGAGAAGCCGCTTACTGTGCAGTACTCTCTTTAATATAATATTACATTAGAATTTATGAAATGTCAAGCACTTTGCAACAATCAAGCAGAGTGTTTTTTTATAAGCAAATTTGAAAGAGTATTATCAGAAATGCAACTAAAGCAATAAATATACCAATAAGGAATGAAACTCTCATGAATGTTATGGTAGTATCTGACAATTCTTTTCTGTATTTGCTGTATAATCCGGTTGAAATATCTTTGCCGGTAAAAATTTTGTGATCAAAAAATTATAAATTTTCATAATGCTGCCTTACCGCCGTCAGTTGCCGTATTCCTTTGGCAGTGCCTTCCATTTGCACCCGGTTTCAGATGTGTACAGTATTGCATTAACAAAATCGCAGTTATTAAGTTTTACGTTTCCTCTCCGAACAGGAAAGTATTTTTCTATTTTTTGAAATTGCTTTTAGTGATTTTTATGTATTTAGTGTGGATAGGCTCTGATAAAATCCAATTAAAGCTTTGACGCTCTGTAATCATCACCCCATGCTTTCATAGCGTCTAAAATAGGTTTGAGGCTCTTTCCCAATTCCGACAGTGCATATTCTACCCTCGGCGGAACCTCGGGGTAAACAGTGCGGGTGATAAGTCCGTCCGATTCCATAGACCGCAGGCTGTCTGTCAATACCTTTTGACTGATACCTTTCAGATTTTTTTGAAGTTCATTGAACCGCCATGGGCGTTCAAGCAGGTTTCGGATAATTAAAAGTTTCCACTTGCTCCCAATCAACTGTACGGTAGTCGCTATGGGACATTCGGGGATGAGTTCTTCTTTCGTTTTCATAAAATACCTCCGTTGCATTAAAAAAGAATGTTACATTCGTATTTTACTGCAACACACTTCTAAATGCAATAGCTTTGGCGGGTTCATAAAAAAGTAACAAATTGATTATGCTGTAAAACTCCCTGAATGCCCGATAGTTACAAAAAGGTGCGTATCTCACAAAAAAGTGCGTACTTGTGCGGCTCTGAAAAACGTGTATAATAATAATTACGGGAGGCAAAAGCCACCGAATTCCGTAAAGGAGGAAATAATTATGGCACTTTCAAATCTCGCCGAATGGAACGAGGAAAAGACGGCTGCCGGCTCTATTCAAGGAACACAACGTTCCCTTTACTATTATGGGCAACCCGTTCCACTTGAACGATCAGGTGTGCCGGGAAATGAAATACTACGGCTGCGAAAAGTACCAGCTTTCTCTTGACGGCCTCCATGAGACGCACGACCGGTTCCGCAAACTCGGTTCTTTTGACTGCACGATAGAAAAAATCGGCTGCATTAACCGCTCCGGAATGCGAAGCGTCATTATGACGACGGTATCCAAAACAAACCGTATGGAGGTACCCGGGATTATTGATGCGGTGGTGGCGGCGGGTGCAAACGTATTTGCCTTTTCCCGCTATGTTCCAAGCGGCGGTGACTTGGATGCTTCCATGACGCCGCAGGAATATCGGGAACTGCTGGCTATCTGTGATAAGAAATTCAAGGAGTATGAGGCAGGGGGCTGCCGAACCTATTTCAATAAAAAAGATCATCTCTGGACGCTCTATGAGTATGAAACCGGGACATTCAAAATCCCCTGCTTACACTGCGGAAATTGCTTTGCGGTGTGTCCTGTCAAGGCGGTAGAAAAGAGAGGATAGAATGATGCAGAGAGAAAAAAGAGAATTTCTAATTCAAAAGCTGATTGATGAACAGCCCCGGTATCGGGATTTGCGGATTCCTGTCGATGAGGCGGAGCAGAAAGCATTGCTGCGTTCCCTGATGAACGTCCGTCCGCCACTGCCGATTGAGGATGATTTCCTGACGGTGCAGGACACATATCTGCGGGAAGAAACCTCCCGGAAAGGCATCACGGACATCGCCGATCTTACGCCAGCCACGCCGGGTATCTATCTTTGGCAGGGAGATATTACTACGCTTAAATGCGGTGCGATTGTAAACGCTGCTAATTCCGGCATGACCGGCTGCTATGTCCCTTGTCATGGCTGCATTGATAATGCGATTCACACTTATGCCGGGGTACAGCTCCGACTGGCCTGTGCGGAACTTATGAAGAAACAAGGGTATGAAGAACCGACCGGGCAGGCAAAACTCACGCCTGCCTACAATCTGCCCTGCGATTACGTTATTCACACAGTCGGTCCAATCATACACGGTCATGTGACACGGAGGGATCGTGAGCTGCTCGCCTCCTGTTACCGCTCATGTCTGGAGTTGGCACAGCAAAACGGCATAAACAGCGTGGCGTTCTGCTGTATTTCCACAGGGGAATTTCATTTTCCGAATAAAGAAGCCGCAAAAATCGCCGTGGACACAGTGCGGCAATACAGAAGGAACACGGAGGTGGTATTCAATGTTTTCAAAAATGTCGATTACGAAATCTACCGGGAGCTGCTCGGATAATATCCGGCGGCTACGTGAGGCACTGGACAGTGCGGAAGCTGTTGTGATCGGTGCGGGAGCAGGTCTTTCAACCTCGGCGGGATTTACCTACTCCGGCGACCGTTTCCGCCGATACTTTGCAGACTTTGAAAAGAAATACGGCTTTCACGATATGTATTCGGGAGGGTTTTACCCATATTCCTCGCCGGAGGAATTTTGGGCGTATTGGAGCCGGTATATCTTTATTAACCGTTATATGGATGTGCCAAAGCCGGTATATAACGATCTGCTGTCGCTGGTTCGGGACAAGGACTATTTTGTGATTACCACGAATGTAGACCACTGTTTTCAAAAGGCGGGATTCGATAAGAAGCGGCTGTTCTACACGCAGGGCGACTATGGTCTGCTTCAATGCTCCGAGCCGTGTTGCCGGGAAACCTTTGACAACGAGGACACAATTCGGCAGATGATCGAGCAACAAGAATGTTTGCGTATTCCATCCGAGCTTGTGCCTGTTTGCCCCCATTGCGGAAAGCCCCTGACTACAAATCTGCGTGCTGATGACAAATTTGTGGAGGACGAGGGCTGGCACCGGGCGGCGGAGCGGTACGAGAACTTTCTGAGGACGAGGGGAAATCAAAGGATTCTGTTTCTGGAGCTGGGTGTCGGGTACAACACCCCGGTTATTATCAAGTACCCGTTTTGGCGGATGACGGCACAGAACAGGGCGGCGACTTATGCCTGTATCAATTATGGGGAGGCGGTCTGTCCTACGGAAATTGAAAAACAGTCAATCTGTATTGATGAAGATATAAGTAAAGTTCTGACAGAATTAGTTATAGCATTCTGATAATACAAAAAGCCTTTTACGGTGAATTTTTCATCGCAGAAGGCTTTTTAATATTTATCGGACGATATTCAGAAATTTCATAAACACCTATGCAGTAAAATGAATGCGTAAAAAGTCAAAAAATGTCAGATTACGGACTATGCGGCTTTGCCTGTAAAATCGACAAAAGAACATACTTCGACAGCGGCAAGTAAAAGAAGAATTAGCAGGAGGTAAAAGCTGATTTGACAAGCTTGCGAACTACATCTTTTCTCTCAGGCAGTCGGTACATACCATTTCGCCCTCGGGAATCGGTTTTCCGCAGCACACACAGACGTCGGAACCGCTGATTTGTTTTCCGGTTTCCTCCGGCAGCGAATCCGCAAGCCTTTTGTTTTGTTGGCACAGCTTTTTGTTGATAAGTTCATACTGTGAAATCCGCTGTGCAGATAAAACTCCGGCAAAGAAGAATGAAACTATTCCTCCTACCACGAATCCCAGGATAAATAGCAGTACTTCCATCTGATGTTGTTCGCTCCTTTCTGTCATTTACGTTTTACATCCTTAAAACCGGCGGTTCTCACTGCAGTTTTACGGTGAGAACCGCCCAAAAGGTGAATATGTCGGTTATTGGGACAACTTATTCTTCTTTTTTCCTCTTTTTGTAATAAAACAGTACAAGGAAAAGTCCGGCTGCACCTACGCACACGATGGCGAGCCACAGGCTTATATTGCTGTAGTAGCCGGTTTGCGGTGAGTC
>CANQAJ010000179.1 GCA_947589365.1 uncultured Clostridia bacterium
CTTGATTCCGGCTCGCTCGATTCCTCGGGTTCGCTTGATTCCGGCTCACTGGATTCCTCGGGTTCGCTTGATTCCGGCTCACTGGATTCCTCGGGTTCGCTTGATTCCGGCTCGCTCGATTCCTCGGGTTCGCTTGACTCCTCATCATTTGAAGCAACAAATACCCACTGGATTTTTGCTATTGCATCATCATAGGCATTGTCAAGCTCCTCGGGAACTTTCAGTGTAAGTGTGAGTGTTGACGTATCGCCCTTTGAATATTCGCCGAGATATTTTGCATTGACCGGGTTGATCGGATCGGGGTCGTACTGACTGATAAGCTTACCGCTATAAAGGTCGTTACTTGGCGTTTCGACAGCGGAATCCTTTGTGACCGTCAGCTCAAGCTTGCTTAGAAGGTCGTCGGACTGGACTTTCTGTTCCTGTGCAGTCCTGTCCTCTACATCCGTGAAGTGACTTATATCAGCAGGCAGAGCATATACCCAAATTTTAACCTTGTCTTCGTTTTCGTTTTTGATAACGACCTTCTGCTCTCTGCTGTCGCCGGGCATTACACCCTTGAAGTTGCCGAAAAGATCCGTGCTGTCCGGAAGTACGACAAACTCGTGTGTTCCATACTGGAAAGTAACATTGCTTTCGTCTGTTGAGTTTACAAAGGAGTATGTTACCTCCGGGAGAGCCTCATGCACGGTCTGACCGTTCCAGCCGATAATCTTTTCCTCGGTATTTCTTTCGGGGTAGAAGTTATCGTACTGTATGGCTTCAGCCTGTACGGTTATGTGACCCTCGAGGTTTGTGTAGCCTTCCATATCCCAATCAGCCGGGAGTTCAAATGAATCCATAAGATTCTTTTCAGCTCTATCGCCGGGGAGGAGGGGCTTTTGGTAGTAATAATATCCGTCCGTTCCCAGCACCCATTCTTCGTCATTGGTGTTAAGAACAATATAATCGGGTTTATATTGCTGCTTGTCAAGCTCCTCGCCCGTTTGCGGGTCACACCACGCCTTGTCAACAGAAATTCTGACCCATTCAGTGTTTCTGCCGGTATTTTTTGCCGATACAATTTTAGCGATCTTATCTCCGGGTCCGACACCATCTGCGGGTTGTTCATATTCGTCTATCAGGTCGATATGCACATTACCCATCGTCACAACATTCAGGGTGGTGGTTTTAGCAGAGAAAGCCGCCCAGGTGATGCCGACTGACAGTGCCAAAACACTTACTATGGCAGTGCCGGTAAGTATTAGTTTTTTCGTTTTCATTGGTCATCACCTCAAAAGTTTTGGAAAACCATATTATCATCAAGTAGTAGGTTTAACACTCGCAATGTTACCTGTTATCAATCTGTCAAGCTCACCTTTTGCAAGATCAAAGCTACTATAACTTGACGCACGTACAGCATAGGCAGAAACTATAATCTTTATGTCTGAAAGAGTAGTCGAAGTCTGTCCTTTAGGAAGTGTTGCTGCACTCAACTCATCATTAAATATTACCTTTTTGAAAAGTTCCTCTGTATTGGCATTCGGATCAACTATCTGTAATTCGTTGGTACTGGCAGTTCCTTTATAGTAATAAGTTAAATACTGACCTGTGGTTGCTGAAGATTTAGCTACCCACTTCGGATTTATTTCATGACTACTATCAAATTCGGTTTTTGCAATTTTAGCAAAATCGCTTGGTGAAATTCTCTTGTAATAATTATCACCAACCTTAGCATAGCCAGCTTTTTCAGCACCGCTATCCAAACCATCTTTAGTGTACTCCTGTTGGGAAATACCCTGCCAGTAAGTGAGAACCGCAGCTACATAAGCAGGCTGACTGGTTTTATCAACATCAACTTTCGGAGCTTTATCAAAAGACTGACCCGGTACATATTGATGCTCTACATCCGGATTCCAAGGTGTTTCGTCAATCGATATGTCTACACCTTTTGAGGCAAAAGTATTAGTTTTCTGTTCAGTCAGTGCTGTCAAATATGCAAACGTTGCCGAGAACGATATCGCTGCAACAACACCCAACGTTGCGACAGCCGTAGCAACCTTAAATATTTTTCTCTTTTTCATGGTCATATCCTCCATTCATCAATTTTATCAGTTAATCAAGTGGTAACCGGGTTCTTAACGGGAACATCCGGGAAACACTTTGCCAACTCAGCCTTAACTGTTGCAGTATCAGACGTCTTTTCTCCAGTACTATTTACATAGGTTGTCTGGATCGCAGCAGTCTGAACGACAATTCTAAACTCGGGCAATCCATCGTCATCACCCACTGCAAGGACAATTTGGTCACCGTTTTTATCGAGCAAATAATCATCCTCACCAACAGGATCAATATCTTTAACGATATAATTACCCTTTTGACAACCTTCGCATTCTTCAACTTTGAACATATGATGATCTGCATTAGCTGTAAGTGTGCAATTATTTAAAGATTCAACCGGTGTAACAACATCGAAAATTTCGGGAGTAGCATAATTCGGGTCAAGTTCCGCCATAGTAGTTCCATGATCATCGGAATAGTAATAATACTCAGAATAACCATCTTCGGAATCCACCCTGTCAAAATAAGCAGTATTATAACCCTCGGTACCGTTATAGAATGTATTTGCGAAATACTTTTTGAATACTTCCGGTTTAATGGTATGCCAGCTTGTATTATATTTACCGCTAACAGAATCTTTACCGCAACAACCATCTCCCTTATATGGTAATTTGCTATCCCGACGACACAATACCTGATAATAAACTCTGAGAGCTACAAACTCCTTTGATTCTGAGGTATTGATAGCAAACGGGTTCTTAGCTATCTCACGATTCGGAATGTAATCACCTGCGGACTCACTACCCGTATCACCGCTTTCATATTTTTGTTTGGTTTCTCCATTCGGATCCACATATTTAACAGTAGTAGTAGGGTTAGTTCCATCCCATTTCGGCTCAACCTGCTGAACAGACAAGTTCGGGGTCGCCGTAAATGTGTTTTCTTTGTTATCCACATCGGACAGCATTGCCATTGTCATTGCAGAAGTAACTCCTGCAACGAGTGCTACGGAAGTAACACCGAGTATGGCGTGTTTTACTCTTTTTTTAGTAGTTTTTTCCATAGTGTTTTCCTCCTAAAATTAAATTTAGATTTTTTATTTTGCTAACAGTCCGAGGGGGGGTGGACTGTTCAGACCTTAGTTATTTTGTCGAGATAAGCTCCCGACCGGCTTTTGGACTTAGTCGAGTACATCGTCATCAGTAAGTTTCATGGCGATATTTGTACCGGCATTATTGTAGAGAGTAACGTTGCCGGGCGTTGTGCTGCCCCAAGCAGTCTCGATGTGTTCGGTTGTAGGTGTACTATCACCGTTACTCCACGCTTGAACGGTATCGGCTATGAATGTGAGGTTAAACGTGTCATTATCTTCCGTTTTGAGATTCTTAAACTTTATCTTACCGTCTTTGAAAAGATCCGGTGTTCTGTACCCCGGTTCGAGGACATATAGGTAGTAATAGTATCCGTCCTCACCTTTTTGCCAGCCGGAACCCAGGTCTGAATCATCAATTTCAACGCTTGTAAGCTCCTCATAGGTGGAATTCTCAGTGGTTTTTTTCTCCGCCCCGGTTATAACCGGATAGACACGTACATACACTGCTTTCATACGATCTCCCTTAGGATTGGCAACGCTGAAATTTTTGTTGGTTGTAGTACCGGTGTCACCGTTTTTTTCAACCTGATACTCGCCGCCGCTCGGTTCATATTTACCGTTATGCAGTTCAACGGCGGTCGTATTTGTGACGGTGTACGGCTTGAACTCGTTAGTCTTCTCGGCGGTACGGGCTGTCATGAAAGCCGACGACACGGCAACAGTCAAGACGGCTACTGCGGTCAGCCCTATCGCCGCAAGCGAATATTTCAGCTTTTTTTTCGCCTGTCTGCTCTTGAATTTTTCCCTGATATTCAATGCTTTCACCTCTATTCCATTGAATTATTTTGTTTTTCGTTGTCATCATCGTTATCGTCAGAAGCTTTTCCAATGAGGTTATTCGTAACCATAACAATGATGTAAACTACAATGTATGTGATTAACAATATCTTTGCCGCCGCTGAGCTTGCCCAGTCAAGAACATATCCGGCAAGAGGTATTGAAAAATCCGACGCTTTTCCCAAAACGCTTGAATACGGTATATCTGCTTCGTTCAGATTCCTGGCATTTGCTATGCCGTGGGTAGTGAAGGTTTGTTTTTCGGGATTGATATCCACAACCATGTGTGTCACAATGAAATCATCGCTGAGGCGGTATGTTATCGCATCGCCGTTTTTAATATCGTCAAAATCCGTTTGATGCACATACACAAGGCAGCCGACATCATATCCGTGGAGATTCTCAATCCCGCATTCTTCCTTGTAGTACTGCCGATCGCTGTCGCTGACACCCGCAAGCACCATGCTTCCGCTCACCACAGCTTTAGGGTCATAGCCGAACATCTTAGGTACATAGTAGATTCCCGCAACGAGAATGACCGCCGCCGCTAATATGACCGTCATAACGTTCTCCAAAATCTTTAGTGCCTTCAACGTTCGACTTACTCCTCTCTTCGCTTTACTGCTTTATT
>CANQAJ010000180.1 GCA_947589365.1 uncultured Clostridia bacterium
TTAATGCAACCTATTATTCGTCATACTTATTGCAACAGGTTTTTGTGCCTCTGTTGCGTTTACTTTGAAAAATAACACATCCGTAATAAATCCGAAAAATTATTTATAAAACTGTTGACAAACGGCTTACTATATGATATTATATTAAGGCGGTCATGTGACCGGTAATATTAATGGTCCGGTAGTTCAGCTGGTTAGAACGCTAGCCTGTCACGCTAGAGGTCGACGGTTCGATCCCGTTCCGGATCGCTTTTTCGCCTCTCTGGAAAGAGAGGCGAAAAAATACGCTGGTATAGCTCAGTAGGCAGAGCGCATCCTTGGTAAGGATGAGGTCGGCAGTTCGAATCTGCCTATCAGCTCTCTTTTTTGACGAAAAGGGCGAGTGTAGCAAAATAGAATATGCCAAGCCGATACCGAGATGTTTCAACGCAAAAAGGCATTGACTTGACACAGTATCCAAAAGGCACAAAAGCCTGTCCGGTCATCAGAAATTCGTAGAGGTACTCGGAATACCGTTGCGAGTGAGCCTGTCGTTTAATTAGCGGTTAAGCGATGGGCTTTTGGTGTTCACTTTTTCAACATACATTTTGATATTGCAGCATTGTTCTTTGTTTGTAAATACTAAAAATAAACTTTTAGAAATTTTTTATTCGTTTCTATGTAAGCCATTGGCAATCATTCAGCCTTTTTCAAGGTATAATAACGATTTTTAGGTTATTCTCTCCCCTAAGTATTTTTTCATTTGCCAAAGTGCTATAATTTATGACAGAAATCATAGGTTTAATGGAAGTGAGCAAAATGAAAGAGTATATTTTGATAGCAGGAGTTAATGGAACAGGTAAATCAAGTTTCAGAGGTGTGTTAGAGGGACAAGGTGTTCCTCTCGGACATATCATTGATCCTGATCTCATTGCTAAGCAAAACAGTTTCAACGAAATATCAGCAGGAAAGCAGGCTGTCAGAGAAATACAGAATTGTTTGAAGAACGGCGAAACTATTACACAGGAGACCACTTTGTCAAGCCATCAAATTAAAAAAACGGTAATGAAAGCCAAAGAACAAGGTTATAAAATAATTATGTATTACATTGGCTTGAATACGGAGTATGAAAGTATATACCGCATTGCCAACCGTGTAAGAAAAGGTGGACACGATATTCCACCCGATGATGTAATCAGAAGATTTACACACCGTTTTGAAGCACTTGACAGAATTGTTCCGTTATGTGATAAAGTTGTATTTTATGACAATGACAATGGATTCGTCAAAGTTGCAGAAATAACAGACGGAACATTCAACTACACAAACGGTTATCGTCCTGATTGGATTGTGGAGTATTATAACCGTTTTATATCAGAATGAACTTCAAGAAGTTAAGAGGTCAACAGGTCAAACAGGATATATTGTCTTGTTCTGCTGTTGGCTTCTTTTTTTATGCCCTTTAACCATCAGAAAATGAAAACCGTTAGTTATCTGCTGTATCAGTCTTATATTCAAGCAGTTCACCCGGTTGTATTTCAAGCAGTTTGCAAAATGCTTCTATATTTTCCCAAGAAACAGGTTTTCCCTCTCTGAGTTTCTGCAAGGTCGATTGACTCAACAACTTTTCATTTTTGATACGGTATGTTGAGTAGCCTTTGTCTTTCAGAGCTTGCAGAACATTGATCTTAAATACCATTCCCATCAGATCATCTCACTGTTATTTTATTTTTCTGCCTATTACCAAAAAATGAGGACTCATTCCCATAATAGTTTCTTCATGTTCGGTTGAGTGTATAATATCAAGCAATCTTTTTCTGCTTGACAGATCATTCCATTTTTCATCGAGCTTAGGTACTATCCAGACAGTACCCTCTACTGCGTGATAATTGATAACTTCAAATCCGTTCTCAGATAATTCGCATTTCAATTCGTTTGTCGTATGAAAATAAGCATCAGCAATAAAAAATGGGTATTCTTTCGGACGATTATGCTTTCCTGTTTCAAGTTCCTGTCTGATCATATTCATATAAATATCATCATCAATAAAGTTGTTTTCACTTCCATATTTTGATAATGCCCAAGTTGTGGAACTGAATCTTGATATGCCTGCTGCTATCAGCAAGCCTCCTTTTTTCATTACCCTATATGCCTCGCTTAATGCTGTTTTACGATCGCTTCTATTCTGTAAATGGTATAAAGGTCCCATTAGCAAGACAACATCTGCACTTTCGTCAGGCAAATCCAATTTTCTTGCATCCCCCACAATTGCTGTATATGGTCTTTTCATATTTTTGACCGCATATTCCACGGCTGTAGGTGCAAGTTCTACCATGGTAACATCGTGACCATTTTCAGCAAGCCACTCAGAGTATTTACCAATACCGCCGCCTATATCATAAGTGGTGCTTGCCTTGGGGATATACTGAGAAATGATCTCCTTTGATCTGTAAAACTCAACCATACCCAATCCGTTCTCAAGACGACCTATTTCTGCACCATTGTTGTAAAAATCAAATATAACATTTTTGTTTTCCATTTTGATATAGATCAACCTTCCTTTCATTTATAACACACATTCTACCACATTAAATAAACGAATACAAGTCTATGTTTTGAACAAAGCATCACCAAAATATAACCGAAAATTCGTTTAGACCGTATATTGAATATGAACGATTTGTCGTTTGCAATGGTATCGCAAGGAAATGATAAAACCTTACAGAGAGGAGGTCATACGATGGACAGACACTACTTTAATCGTACAACCGATATGCTCTATCGGAACAAAGGCGGCGGCTCTTATATCTGCATTGAAGCAGGGGGATATTTCAAAGCGAAGTTTCAGTGTGTAAGCAAGTACAGGTGGACATTTACAACTCACGACTGTCAGTTGTAAGGGGACGGCACAATAGAGTGGGAAAGTTCTACAGGTGGATATTTCGAGGAATGATACCACACAAACGGGACTTGAAGTCCCACTTAACGAAAGGAAATAACAGCTGGTGAAATTAGGTTGCATTGACACAAGGGCAATCAACAGGTTTTTTGAATGAGTAAAACTGTGACATATCTATTATAAACCTACACGGATAGTTGTTTTATTTTTGACCTGTTATTGAAAAGAAGACCCTTGTATGATATACTGATAACAGAGATTTATCAGGTTTATGTGACAGTTAAGAGGGTGATAAGTATGCTGACATATCTTAAAGGAGATTTGCTGTCAAGTCCTGCACAGGTTCAGGTTAATACCGTAAATACTGTTGGAGTAATGGGTAAAGGGATTGCATTACAGTTCAAAAAGAAATATCCCGAAATGTTCACCGCATATCAGGGAATTTGCGAAAGACAACAGTTTGACACGGGGAACCTGTATTTATGGAAATCCCCGGAAAAATGGGTACTGATGTTCCCGACAAAAAAGCATTGGCGTAATCCGTCAAAAATGGAATATATTGAAAGCGGACTGCAAAAGTTTGTTGATAATTATGAAAGGCTTGGTATTGAGTCGATAGCTTTTCCGAAACTTGGTTGCGGTAATGGTGGATTAGAGTGGCCGGTCGTAAAGCTCATAATGGAAAAATATCTCCGTTCTTTGCCAATCAGTATTTATATATATACTGATAATTATAATGGTGTAATTGATCCCGAATATGCGGATACGACATTTGTTAATTGGATGCACAGCAATCCTGAATCATTGAGTTTTCAGACCCTGAAAGAAGAATTACAGACAGTTATTGAAGTAAATAACCAAAAGCTTTATATTGGCGGAAATATCAGACATATAAGTTGGCAGAATGAAAATCTGACAATAAAAAATGGCGAGGAGATCACCATTACAGATGAACAGTTCTGTGATTTTTGGGATTATATCAGAAACACGGGTATCATTGAAAATGACCGGATACCGGAAACCTATGCAAAATACTCCTCAATTCTTTTACAGATTCTAAGTAAGCTAAAATATTTGCAGCCGATTTTGATATCGGGAGATGAAAATAAATTAGAAGAAAGCACCGGGTATCAGTGTGCTGAGGGATAATATGACTTACCGTGAGATTATTGAAGCACAAAGAAGACAACTGCCAAAAAGTCGGAATTGGTGGTCAATGTATTTTTATCATTTTACCGACATCCGCAATGCACTGAATATTATAGAAAAAGGTTGGATATACGCAAGGCATAAAGCAAACGAAGAAGATTTAATGGTTTCCGACAATGCAAGTCAGGAAGTATTGTCTGTTTCATCGTCAGAGATCAAGGAATATGTAAGATTATACTTCCGTCCTAAAACACCCACTCAATATCATAACGAGGGATACAAACCGGAAGCTGTAAGAAAAAACGATATTAATGCTAATTGTCCCGTTCCCTTTAACCTAAATAGGCAAGAAGTCCCCCGCCTCTAAGCGAAGCGAGGCAGCGGGAGTAGGTCACCAATGTTCGCTGTGCTGAAAAACTTATCCGTGAGCGGGAACGGTAAGGTAAATATTTAAGCTACGGACAGCGGCATAACACATTATTTGATAAGTGTATGCCGCTGTAATTTCATATTAAAAGAGCAGGGGCAAGCCGTAAAG
>CANQAJ010000181.1 GCA_947589365.1 uncultured Clostridia bacterium
TATGATGGCGAATATGTTACATTCATAACCGACCATTTCAGCAAATATGCCATAGTTGCCGATGCCGGAATTAAGGGAGATACAAACAATGACGGCGAGGTAAATATAGCGGACGCACTCATGATATCCCGATATGATGCGGGAATGGTTGAGCTTGATGGAGGTCAGCTTGCGGTATCAGATGTAAACGGTGACGGCGAGGTTAATATTGCCGATGCACTGATGATATCAAGATTTGATGCAGGACTGATAGATAAACTGTGATAAAAGAATTATTACGGTTTATATATAAAAAATAACAGGAGGTAACTTTAATGAAAGCGAAAACAGGCAATTTTTTGAGGAAGATAGCAGCAGTTGCGTTATCGGGTGCGGTAATTACAAGTGTAGGTTATACCCAAGTAGGAGCATATCCCGGTACAGCTGTTACTAAAAATGCGGCGGCTACTATTGTGGAAAGCGGCAGTTGCGGAGCAGAGGACGATAATGTTACATATACTCTTGATAGTGACGGTGTCCTTACTATTTCGGGTACGGGTATGATGAAAGATTATTCCTACTATAATCAGAATTCATCTGCAATTAGTTCTTCTCCATTTTTTAACAATGACAAAATAAAGTCTATTGTAATAGAAGATGGAGTTACGAACATAGGCAATAATGTGTTTTTGGGTTGTAAGGAATTTACAAATATAACGATACCGGAAAGTGTAACAACTATAGGTGAAAAGTCATTTGTAGAATGTGTCGGACTTGAGAGTGTAACAATTCCCGACAGTGTCACGAGTATTGGAGATTATGCATTTGTTTCATGTAGGAAACTTGATGATATTGAAATGTCGGAAAATATTCTTAGCGTGGGTATGTGTGCTTTTGCCGATACAGCATGGTATAATGCCCAACCGGATGGCAGTGTTTATCTGGAAAAAGTTTACTATGAATACAAGAATGGTTCGGAAGAAACGGTAAATGTTAAAGAGGACACAAGTGTTATTGCCGATTGTGCTTTTTCGTCCGCACATTATACCGGAACTGGAGGTTATGTTTATGCCAACCCTGCGGGTACAAAAAATCTTAAAAGTGTCAATATGCCGGACAGTGTCAAAACGATAGGAAAACGATCTTTCACGAAATGTCCTGATCTGGAAAGAGTAAGGATGTCTGAAAAAACGGAAACCATAGGAGATTCTGCATTTGAGAGTTGTGGGTCTTTAGATAATGTGTTGTTTCCGGGAAGTGTTGTAAATGTCGGCAGCTATATTTTCAGAAGTTGCACCGATATGAGAAAAGTGAACATCGAGGATGGATTGACTAATATGGGAACCGGAACCTTTTACAATTGCATTTCTTTAACAGACGTAGAAATCCCGGACAGTGTTAAATCATTGGATAGTTATGTATTAGCTTATTGTAAAAGTCTGACAAGTATAACCATACCAAAGGGTGTGACAAGTATCGCCAGCGATGCATTTTACGGATGTTCCGCTTTAGAAAGCATCAATGTAAGTGCAGATAATGAAAATTACAGCAGTGACAACGGAGTACTTTTAGATAAGGATCAAAAGGAACTTATACTTTGCCCCGGGGGATACAAAGGATCTTATACAATCCCGACTACTGTCACATCAATAGGATGGAATGCATTTAAGGATTGTAAAGGACTGACAAGCGTAAGTATTCCTGACGGTGTCACATCAATAGGTTATAATGCATTTAGTGGTTGCACCGGAATTACAAGTGTAACAATACCTGATAGTGTTACCTCAATAGGTGGTGATGCATTTCAGGGTTGCACAGGACTGAAAAGCGTAACAATAGGAAAAGGTGTTACGCATATAGGTAGTGATGTATTTAGCGGTTGTATAGGTCTGACAAGTGTAAGTATCTCTGATAGTGTTACCTCAATATACATTACTGCATTTTCCGGTTGCACAAGACTGAAAAGTATTGAAGTAAGTTCAGGTAATAAAAATTACAGCAGTGACAACGGAGTACTTTTGGATAAGGAACAGAAGGAATTGATACTTTGCCCCGAGGGATACAAAGGAGCTTATACAATCCCCTCCACTGTCACATCAATACGCAATGCTGCATTTGAGTATTGCACAGGACTGACAAGTGTAAGTATTCCTGACGGTGTTACCTTAATAGGTGATGATACATTTCAGGGTTGCAAAGGACTGACAAGCATAGATATACCTGACAGTGTTACCTTAATAGGTGATGATGCATTTGAGCATTGTACCGGACTGACAAGCGTAACAATAGGAAAGGGTGTTACTGAGATAGGTGATTATGCATTTAGAGGTTGCACCGGACTGACAAGCGTAACAATAGGAAAGGCTGTTACTAAGATAGGCTGGAGTGCATTTGGTGGTTGCACCGGACTAACAAGCGTAAGTATTCCCGACAGTGTTACGGTGATATACTATTCTGCATTTAGTGGTTGCACAGGACTAACAAGCGTAACAATAGGAAAAGGTGTTACGGAGATAGGTAATTCTGCATTTAGTGGTTGCACAGGATTAACAAGCGTAATAATAGGAAAAGGTGTTACGGAGATAGGTGATGATGCATTTAGAGGTTGCATAGGACTAACAAGTGTAAGTATTCCCGACAGTGTTACGGTGATAGACTATTCTGCATTTAGTGGTTGCACAGGACTAACAAGCGTAATAATAGGAAAAGGTGTTACTGAGATAATGGGGGGTGTATTTTATGGTTGCACAGGACTGAAAAGTATTGAAGTAAGTACAGGTAATAAAAATTACAGCAGTGACAACGGAGTACTTTTAGATAAGGATCAAAAGAAACTGATACTTTGTCCCATGGGATTTGCAGGCTCTTATACAATTCCCGATACTGTCACAACAATAGGCAGTTCTGCATTTAGTGGTTGCACAGGACTAACAAGTATTGAAGTAAGTTCAGGTAATAAAAATTACAGCAGTGACAATGGAGTACTTTTGGATAAGGATCAAAAGGAACTGATACTTTGTCCCAAAGGATACAAAGGATCTTATACAATTCCCACCACTGTCACATCAATAGGTGATGATGCGTTTAGTGGCTGTACAGGACTAACAAATGTAAGCATTCCTGACAGTGTCACATTGATAGGCAGTAGTGCATTTGAGGATTGCACTGAACTAACAAGCGTAAGTATTCCTAACAGTGTTACCTCGATAGGCAGTTCTGCATTTTCCGGTTGTACCGGACTGACAAGCGTAAATATACCTGACAGTGTCACATTGATAGGCAGTAGTGCATTTGAGGATTGCACTGAACTAACAAGCGTAAGTATTCCTAACAGTGTTACCTCGATAGGCAGTTCTGCATTTTCCGGTTGTACCGGACTGACAAGCGTAAATATACCTGATAGTGTCACATCAATAGAATGGTATGCATTTGAGGATTGCACAGGTCTTACAAGTGTAAGTATTCCTGACAGTGTTACCTCAATAGGCGGTTCTGCATTTTCCGGTTGTACCGGACTGACAAGCGTAAATATACCTGATAGTGTCACATCAATAGGCATTTCTGCATTTTCCGGTTGTACCGGACTGACAAGCGTAAATATACCTGGTAGTGTCACATCAATAGTACGGTATGCATTTACGGATTGCACAGGACTAACAAGCGTAAGTATCCCTGAAAGTGTTACTGAGATAGACGACAGTGCATTTTACGGTTGCACAGGACTGAAAAGTATTGAAGTAAATTCAGGTAATGAAAATTATAGCAGTGACAACGGAGTACTTTTAAATAAGAATCAAAAGGAATTGATACTTTGCCCCGAGGGATATGAAGGATCTTATACAATCCCCGACACTGTCACATCAATAGGTAATAATGCATTCAGGGGTTGCAAAGGACTGGAAAGTATTAAAGTAGGTTCAGGTAATGAAAAGTACAGCAGTGATAACGGAGTACTTTTAGATAAGGATAAAAAGGAGCTGATACTTTGCCCCGAGGGATACAAAGGATCTTATACAATCCCCGACACTGTCACATCAATAGGTAATAATGCATTTAGAGGCTGCACCGGACTTACAAGCGTAAGTATTCCTGACAGTGTTACCTCAATAAACAGTTCTTCATTTTCCGGTTGTACAGGACTAACAAGTATTGAAGTAAGTTCAGGCAATGAAAATTACAGCAGTGACAACGGAGTACTTTTTAGTAAGGATAAAAAGGGACTGATACGTTGCCCCGAGGGATACAAAGGATCTTATACAATTCCCACCACTGTCACATCAATAGGTGATAATGCATTTAGTGGTTGCAAAGGACTGGCAAGTGTAAGTATTCCTGACAGTGTCACATCAATAGGCAGTTATGCATTTGATAGTTGCACAGGACTGACAAGCATAACTATACCTGAGAGTGTTACCGAGATAAGCTGGTATGATGCATTTTACGGTTGTGATAACCTTGTTATTTACGGTTATAAAAACAGTTATGCCGAAAGCTATGCTAAGGCAAAGGATATCCC
>CANQAJ010000182.1 GCA_947589365.1 uncultured Clostridia bacterium
TTGCGTATTATCGGTATATTTATATTTTTGCTTATCTCCGTAACATAGGAATCATCACCCTTGAAATACTCCGGCTCGGTAAGAACTGATACAGCCGCCGCACCTGCTTTTTCATATTCCTTTGCAATTTCAATATACGGAAATTCTTCGGCTATAATGCCCTTTGAGGGGGAAGCTTTTTTTACCTCGCAAATAAATCTTATATCCTCTCCCCTTAGTGCTTTTTCAAATTCAAAGTTTTTTTTCGTCATGCCGAGAGCCTGACTTTTCATTTCCGCCGGTGATATTATTTTCTTTTGCTTTTCAATGCGTTCCCTTGTCACGGAAGCCAATGTATCAAGTATCATATGCCCGTCCTCATCAAAGTGCTGCGATTTCGTTCGTCGTCTTAATAAACTCCTCAAGCTTAGCCTTAGCCTTGCCGCTGTCTATTATCTCCTGTGCAAGAGCGATACCGTCCTTTATGCTTTCGCTCTTTCCTGCAAGATAAAGGCTCATTCCTGCATTAAGCACCGTAATATCACGCTTTGCACCTTTTACACCGTCAAGTATATCCTTTGTTATCTGTACATTATCCTCCGGTGTTCCGCCGATTATATCCGAAAGTTCCGCCCTTGCAAGACCGTATTCCTCTGCATCAAGTACATATGTTTCAAGCTTGCCGTTATTGATTTCGCATACCTTATTTACGCCTGTCGTTGTAAGTTCATCAAGCTGTGATGCACCGCAGACGGACGCACCTCTTTTTACACCCAAATTACTCAGTACCCTTGCAAGCGGTTCAACCAATTTATCATCATATACTCCCATAAGCTGATATTCGGCAGCGGCAGGATTTGTAAGCGGGCCAAGTACATTAAATACCGAACGTACTCCTGTTTCTCTCCTTGCGGGTGCGGCAAAACGCATTGATGCATGATATACAGGTGCAAACATAAAGCACATTCCCGATTTTCTGAGTACCTCTGCATTTTGTTCAGGTGTAAGGTCAAGTTTTGCCCCGAGTTTTTCAAGCATATCCGCAGCTCCGCTCTTACTCGATACACTTCTGTTACCGTGTTTTGCAACAGGTACTCCGGCAGCGGCTATAACGAATGCCGCAGTTGTGGAAATATTGAATGTTCCGACCTTATCTCCGCCTGTTCCGACAATTTCAAAGACATCAAGACCGCTTGTATCAAGCTTTACTCCCTTTGCTCTCATTACCTGAGCACAAGCAGTTATTTCATCAATGGTTTCGCCTTTGATTGCGAGAGCCGTTATGAACGAGGCAATCTGTGCATCTGTTGCGTTGCCGTCCATAATTTCTCCCATAACCTCCTTTGTCATGTCAAAGCTGAGATCCTTACCCTCCATAAGCTCTGCTATTGCTTCCCTAATCATAATAAATCTTCCTTTCATTATTTTTTTATTTTAGAAATTCAAAAAATTCTCAAGAATTAATCTTCCCTGCGGTGTAAGTATTGATTCGGGGTGAAACTGCAAACCGTACAGTCTGCTTTCCTTATGCTTTACCCCCATTACCTCGCCGATTTTATCCTCCGCTATTATATCAAAGCATGACGGCAGGCTTGTTCTGTCTGCAATAAGCGAATGATACCTTGCGGCTTCTATCTCACTTTCAAGTCCTTTAAATATATCGCATTTGTTATCTATCTTTATATTATCCTTTTTGCCGTGCATAAGCTGTTCGGCGTGTGTTATTCTTCCGCCGTATGCTTCACATATTGCCTGATGTCCGAGGCATACACCGAGCATAGGTATTTCATCTCTGAGCTTCAGTGCTGCCTCCTCGCATATTCCGGCATCCTTCGGATAGCACGGTCCGGGTGACAATATAATATGGCTCGGTGAAAGAGAACGTATTTCATCAACCGTCATTTTATCATTCCTCACAACCTTTATGTCAGGATTGATCGAGCCGCAAAGCTGGACAAGGTTATAAGTAAAGCTGTCATAATTATCTATAAGCAGAATCATGATTTTCCCCCCTACTCTATATCCGTGCAGGCTCTGAGTGCATTTATAACCGCAAGAGCCTTATTGTGTGATTCCATAAATTCATTTTCGGGAACACTGTCTGCAACTATTCCTCCGCCTGCCTGAACATATACCTTTCCGTTTTTCTTGACAGCCATTCTTATTGCAATACAGGTATCAAGATTTCCCGAAAAATCCATATATCCGAGTGCACCGCCGTATATTCCCCTCGGGCATTTTTCAAGCTCCTCTATAATTTCACACGCCCTTATCTTCGGTGCTCCCGAAAGTGTTCCTGCCGGCAGTACGGATTCTATAGCATCCATTGCATCGCAGTCATCCCTTATATTACTTTCAACCTGTGAACAGATATGCATTATCTTTGAATATCTGTGTATCACCATATATTTGCTGACTTCAACACTTCCGTATTTTGAAATTCTGCCGAGATCGTTTCTTCCAAGGTCAACAAGCATATTATGCTCCGAAAGCTCCTTTTCGTCCTCGAGCAGACTTTTTTCAAGGGCGAGATCCTCCTCGTCGCTTCTACCTCTCGGACGGGAGCCTGCAACAGGGAATGTATAAAGTCTTCCGTTTTGCAGACGTACAAGTGTTTCGGGAGATGTACTCATAATTTCATCTCCGTCAATGCTGAAATATACCATATACGGTGACGGATTTGTCGTTCTCAAAACTCTGTATGCATTTATAAGACTTCCCTCAAAATCCGCTTCAAACCGTCTTGATATAACAGCCTGAAAGATATCACCGTCACGGATATACTCCTTTGTACGCTCAACCACATCGCAGTAATCTTCTTTTGTAAAATTACAACAGAACTGTGATATTTTCGGCTTTTTAAGCTTCGGCAGAGGACTTTCGGAATTTATAAGCTTTGACATTTCCGCAATTGCTTCTTCCGCAGCCGCATAGTTTTCTTCAAGCTTATCGGTTTTTATATTTACGGATATATTTATTTTCTGCTTAAGGTGGTCATAGGCTATAACCTTTTCAAAAAGCATAAGGTCAAGGTCGTTGAATTCCCCTCCGCTTATCTTAAGCTCAGGCTCGGCATAGCCTATCATGGAATATGAAAAATATCCCACAAAACCGCCTGTAAACGGAGCATTTTCCAATACCTCCGGGGCATTATACTCCGAAAGTATTTTCCTTACTATATCAAGCGGTTTGGCCGTTATTATCGTTTCCGTTTTACCATCCTTTTCAATTCTCAGCGTCTTATCCTTGCAGGTAACACGCATAATCGGGTCATATCCCAGAAAGGAATATCTTCCCCATTTTTCTCCGCCCTCTATACTCTCCAGAAGAAAAAACCTCTCGCTTATTCCGGCAATTCTTCTCAGAAGTGTTATAGGCGTTACAATGTCTGCATAAAACTCCTTGCTGACAGGAACCGTATTATATGTTTCCGCCATTTTCCTTACCGTTTCAATATCGGGTCTTAGCATATTATTCACTCCTCCTGAAATTAAATAAAGGCTCCTGTCCCAATCCATGGGACAAAAGCCTGTAACTTCTGCGGTACCACCCAACTTGATGCAATGCATCCTCTCAACTATGTACATATATACATTCTCTGCTGATAACGGTCAGATTCCGTCGGCCATTACTCCCCAACACGGGTTTCCTGCCGCCCTTACGGGTCCATTCAATCAAAGCTGAGCTGCCGCCTTCACACCAACCGGCGGTTCTCTGAAGCAATCACCTCAACCTACTACTCCCGATCAACGGTTTCCTTTGAGCAATTTAATTAAACTGATATTATTATATTACTTGTTTTCGTTTTTGTCAACACCTATTTTTACAAATTTCCGCATATCAAAAATATCAAAAATGAACCCGTAAACCAAATACTTACCGGTCTGCGGAAACATTGCCCGAATTGTAGGATTATAAAAAGCCCGCACAAAAACTGTCGCCGCCCGCTTTTATTTATCGGCAGCGGATTTTTCAGGTCAATATATTGTTTATCTCATATAACGAATCAATTTGTTGTGCCGGTTCTCCGGGGCGTTTAAATTCTATCCTGTCATCCTTATATATTTTAATTATGCCTATTTTCTTCCTATTGCCTGTGTAAATATGCAGCCGTGTGAAATCCGGAGCAGCTTCCTCTTGGTATTCATAATCTTTAATAATATTTTTGATTTTATCTGTAATATTTTCGGAAGTTATCTGATCTTGAGCGACGTTATTTTGAACAGTTGTTTGAGGCGGTGCTGATGTTGTATTGTCGGATTCACGAGCTGTTGCAATTTGTTCTGCGGCATTCAGTGGTTTTATTTCCGAATAAATGATATCGCCGCCGGGAATCTGAGCCGATCTGTTATACTGTTCGGCAAGGGCAGTCATCTTAAATTCAGCAGCCGGCTGAATCTTATGTACCAATTTCTCCAGTTCGTTCAAACTGATATTAAAAAATTCCTTACGCTTATTGACCTTATTAAGACGCTTATTATCAAGAACCCGGTGCAGCATGGTTTCAAGCTC
>CANQAJ010000183.1 GCA_947589365.1 uncultured Clostridia bacterium
AAAATGCGTAAGTCGGGTATGTCTGAGGAACAGATAAAGTCAATAATTGACATAAAATGATATTTACAGATGTACCCTTATCTGCATCATGGAATTACATTGTAAAATAAAGCGTCAAAAAAAGCAATCGTGAATTGAGGGATATTTTTGCAGAAATTTATTACTTCCTCTCCTGAGGAAACAGAGGCTGTTGCGGAAAAGCTTGCCTGTACTTTGAAAGGTACCGAAATCATTGCTATGTTTGGCGGTCTGGGAGCAGGAAAAACAGCTTTTACACGGGGACTTGCAAGAGGTCTGGGTATTGATGATGGTGTGTCAAGTCCTACCTTTGCACTTGTTAATGAATACAAAGGAAAATTTAACCTGTATCATTTTGATATGTACAGAGTCGGTTCTTGGGACGATTTATATAGTACCGGATTTTTTGATTATCAGGACAACGGTGTTTTGATTATTGAGTGGAGCGAAAATATTATCGAATTCCTTCCCGAAAATCACATAAGCGTAACAATCAATACGTTGGATGAAAATACAAGAGAAATTATAATAGATGGAACAAATATATCACAGATATAAGTCAGGTCTTGTATGGCTTCATTAACAGTTCGTGATAAATATAGTTTTCGGAGGAGAATATATGAAAATACTTGCAATAGATACATCGGCATCACCGGTTTCGGCGGCTTTGCTTTGTGACGGTAAGCTTGTGGGTGAATTTTATCTTAACATCAAAACTACACACAGCCAGACGCTTATGCCAATCGTTTCAAATCTTTTGTCGGCAGCCAAAACCGATCTTAATGATATAGATATATTTGCCGTTAATGCGGGACCGGGCTCGTTTACCGGTGTACGTATCGGTGTTGCATCTGTCAAAGGTATGGCTATGCCGCTTGATAAGCCGTGTGCAGGTGTATCTACACTTGAATCTATGGCTTATTCCCTCCCCTATTCCGACGGCATTGTATGTGCTGTTATGGACGCAAGGTGCGGTCAGGTATATAATGCACTTTTCCGTCTTGACGGCACGGCTGTTGAGAGAATTACGGAGGACAGAGCAATAAGCATTGAGGAACTTGAAAAAGACCTTGAACATTATGATGAAACCGTATATCTTGTCGGTGACGGAGCGGATATATGTTTTCAAGCTTTTGGTGAAAAGCTAAATGTTGTTTTGACACCTGTTAATATAAGATATCAGCACGCTTACGGTACTGCGGCGGCGGCGGAAATTATGGCAAAGGAAAACAGGCTTTGCACACCTGCTCAGCTTATGCCCATATACTTACGTCTTCCGCAGGCAGAGCGTGAACTCAGAGCAAAACAGGAAAAAATAAAAAAAGGAGAAATGCAGGAATGAAAATTTCACTTGGAGCAGACCACGGAGCATATGAGCTTAAAGAAGCCATTGCAAAGCACCTTAAGGAAAAGGGTATTGAATATGAGGATTACGGATGTTTTTCAAAGGAATCCGTTGATTATCCGAAATATGCATATAAAGCCGCAAAAGCTGTTGCAGAGGGCGAATGTGAATACGGTATAATATGCTGTACCACAGGTCTTGGCGTATCAATGGCGGCAAATAAAGTCAAGGGTGTGCGTGCCGCAGTATGTACGAACGAACATCTTGCCGAAATGACCAGAAGGCACAATAATGCAAATGTACTTTGCATGGGACAGAGTGTTGTAACCGTAGATGAGGCACCGGGGATTGTCGATGTATTCCTTTCAACGGAGTTTGAGGGCGGCAGACATTTACGCAGAGTAAATCTGCTTACCGACATTGAAAATGGAATTGATATTTCCAAATAGTATACTTTTCCCTTGTTTTTGCTCTTATGGCGAACAACAAGGGAAAAATTTTATCCGGTTTTTGCGGCTGCTTCGGGATTTCGGTAACAGGCGTGCCGGCGGTGTGCCACCGCTGTCAGTTCGTAATTAATTTACTCAGATCAATTAATCTATGGCTCGACCATTAATTCACTTTATGAATCAGAGATGAGTTTGTCATTTGTAGATACGGCTGTCAATTCGTAATTAGTTTTCTCAGGCAAATCCAGTCTATGCTCGACCGTTAATTTACTCGATGAACAAGTGATGAGCTTGTCATTTCTGTTTGCGGAGCGGCTCGCAAGAGCCGCTCTCGACACTTTCTCACGCCCACCGACAGGCAAACTAACCATCGCGGAAACAGACTTACCGCCAAAACAATCAAAGCGAACGTAGTGAGCGTAACCGCGAATTGCCCGCGGGGGCTTCCCCGCCGCGGAAACGGACTTACCGCCAAAACAGTCAAAGCGAACGCAGTGAGCGGCGGCGTGCCGCCGCTGTCAATTCGTAATTAATTTACTTAGGTCAATTAATTCATGGCTCGACCATTAATTTACTTGATGAACAAAAGATGAGTTTGTCATTTGTAGATACGGAAAGCCTCGCAAGAGGCTTTCTCGACACCCTCTGCCGCCCACCGACAGGCAAACTACCTATCGCGGAAACAGACTACCCTCCATAACAGTCAAAGCGAACGTAGTGAGCGGCTCCGCGAACATGACAGCGGCGGCACGCCGCCGGAGTTTGAGGGCGGCAGGCACTTACGCAGGGTAAATCTGCTTACAGACATTGAAAACGGAATTGATATTTCCAAATAGTATACTTTTCCCTTGTTTTTGCTCTTGTGGCGAACAACAAGGGAAAAATTTTATCCGGTTTTTGCGGCTGCTTCGGGATTTCGGGAACAGAGCCTTATATCAGGACACGCCGAGCAGGAAAATCTGTATGCCGTATATGAACCCGCAGAGTGCTGCTATTGGAAAGAGCTTGACGAACAAGTAATTTTTTTAGCTTAAATTTTTTATATATTGCATTTTTGGGCAAATATGATATAATTGATATATAAATGTAAGGAGGATTTTATGTTTGTATATAAACTTTCAGTAAGCATGGCTGACAGCAACACCTCTATTAATGATATAGCAATAAAGAAACTGCTTATTGAGGCTATTCAAAAGGTGAATTGTACAAGAAATTCAAAATTAAAGGGACGTATATTCGAGTTAGCACCTGAGCCTATTGATGATAACCATGTTGAGATAACCTTGACATCAAAAAACGAAGTTATTCCTACAAGAGCTCTGTCAAGTCTGGCACGGGCCATACTCGAAGCGGATACTGATAATACTCTTACTACTTACAAGGGATGTATATTCAATTCCTCTGTTATCACTGATCGGGAGGTTGTGGTATCCGGCATTACAGATGTAGAAATGATGCAGGAATTACAAGCGATGGTGTTCGGACAATATAGCATGAATAACAGAGATAAATTACTCGCAAGAGAATATACTGAAAAGGTACGTGAACAAGTTATTGAATACATAAATGCAAAATCCGAGATTTATGTCGAATAAATAGTTGCTGTTTATGAACATTCTATACTATATCGGTTAAAAGATATCAAAACGACAGAGGGAGATCATCATATCGCCCTCTGTCGTTTTCCTGTGTAATCCATTCTGATTGCTGTAAATATTGATATCTTTATATGTTGCAATTTTCCCTCTTGAAAAATTTTCGATTTATGATATAATATAAATATCAAGCGAAATATCGCTGGATAAAGATATTTTAAAAAAGAGGAGGGAAAAAAATATGGCAAAATTTATTATTAAGGGAGGAGGTTGAGATTTGTTATCAATTTGGTATATCAATGTTTAAAAAAATCATCAAAGATAACGCCGGTCGAGGCAATAATATATCAACAGAAAGAAGGAAAAAAAATGAAAACTTTAACTTTAAATTTACACGAGTATAATTATTATACAAACGTCTTCATGAAACGCGTTAACGAATTAAATAAAGGCACACACTTTTATTCTTCAGATATTTTCTATGTACACAATGAGGTGCCAAGTGCAAGATTATGCCGCTTTTTCTACGAAAATGTGATTGCCGGAGCATATCCTAAGATCCGGCTCTCCGGCACCCGATCACGACATGGCTACATTATAATATAGTTAAGAATATTCACTATATATGGTAGATATGGGGCAGATTCGCTCTGCCCCATATCAAGTTCGGAAACCTGAAGCTCTGTAGTAATGTCGATTTTTAATCGGAAAAATAGAATTTGCAGACAGAAACGACTATGTAAAAAAAGTATGAGGTGTAAAGCAAATGAAAAAAGAGGATAATTTAGAAATAATATCCGAAGAACGTAGACGAGAAATCGACGATATTCTTGCACGAGATGAAAAAAAAATTCTCAACGGCGACCTCGATCAGGAAGATTTTATAAGTCTGGAGGAGTTTGTGAAAGAATTAGATATATTTGGAGAAGAACTGAAAAAGAATGGTATAGCGGTGAAGATCGTATTAGACCATCCGGATATGTATA
>CANQAJ010000184.1 GCA_947589365.1 uncultured Clostridia bacterium
GTGCAAAGCCCCGAAAGGTACTTATGACCTATCAGGAATATACCGAAAGAATGCTTAATAATTCCGACAGCTGACAATATTACGATAAGTTTGATGTAATGCTCAGACAAATTTTATGGTCATTTATTCAGGGGGATTTTATGTTAAACGTATTATTCGGAAAAATTACAGAAGATACCAATATGTGTCCTGATGTCTATTTTAATAATGTTTACGATGCGAAATGGTTCGATGATGAGATAGTAAGGGATATTATTCGTGATATAGATTCCTCTGAGGTAAATGGTCTGAATGTTATAAGTCCGCATTTAGGCTCCGTAAGTGTAGAAAGCCTGTCGGGAGGCTGTAAGACATTGATCCTCTTGTATAAGGAAGATGATTTTGAGCCGAATTTGACTTGGCTTGGGGATAACTGCGAGGATTGGCTGATAAGAATAGCAAATATGCGTGATATCCGAGCTGTTATGACGGGTAGGGATTTACTGTTTAAAAATAAGATTGACTTGAATTTCAGATGTGTTAATGACGGCGATATGATAATAACAGGTATTGATTGGTGCAATAAATGTCTGAGGTATGTAGTCGGGGTGTAATGGAATGGTAGGAAAATATATTGTGGAAATCTACAACAGACGTAAGCATTTCAGCATAGAGGTAAAGAGAAGAATAACGATAATTAAAGGAAAAAGCGGAACAGGTAAATCAACACTAATTAGGTTTATAGAGCAGTATCAGAGCCTTGGCAAAAGCTCAGGAATAAAGTGTAATACAAATGCTGACGATATCCTCGTATTGCGTGAAAATACAGACTATGAAAAGGAAATATCAAAGCGTATCGGTACAAATACACTGATTTTTGCAGATGAGGAGGTTTCCTACATAAAATCAAGGGACTTTATAAATGTGTTGGATGACAGCGGCTTTTATCTGATAGTAATATCAAGAGAGGTATTCAGATTTTTTGATTATTCTGTAAGTGAAATATACGAACTGATTACTTCAATAAGGGGTAATGTAAGCTACACGACCTTAAGCAGAAAATATAAAGGAAACAGATTTGCTATAAAACCGGATGTTGTTATATCGGAGGATTCAAATTCGGGCTTTGAAGTGGTAAGTAAGATATTGAAATGTCTGACTGTATCTGCGAATGGTAAGGATAATGTAATAAAATTACTTGATAGGGAAAAAGAAAAAAATGATAACATATGTGTAATTGCGGACGGTGCAGCCTTCGGAAAGAATATAGAGGATATATTATTGTGGCAAGGGGCAAATACAAACAAGAATTTATGTATATTTATACCCGAAAGCTTTGAATGGGTATTACTAAACACGAAGCCCTTTAAAAGTAAAGTATTATCTGAAATCACTGATACTTATTTATATGCTGACACAATCAGGTATAAAACATGGGAAAGGTATTATTTCAGTTTATTGAAAACAATTTGCAGGGCTTATCCCAATGTTTCCTATGGTAAGGATAACTGGGGAAGTTTAGTTAAATTATATACAAATGGGTTAGACGGCATGTTAAGTGAGGTATCTCAATACTTTGAAAATATAGATAAAGAATGTAGGAATTATTGAGATAATTAAAGCTTGCATTTATCAGAGCTGCTGCTCTGAATAAATAATATCAGGAGGTAATTCAAGATGAAAAGAGAAGGACAGATCAAGGTGGATTCGGAAAATCTTTTTCCGATAATCAAGAAGTGGCTCTATTCGGACAAGGATATTTTCCTCAGAGAAATAGTGGCAAACGGCTGTGATGCGATAAAGAAGTATCAGAGTCTTTGCTCTATAGGGGAAACCGAAAGCGATGGAGAGAAGCCGCGTATTGACGTTATTCTCGATAAGGATGCAAAAACTCTTACAGTTAAGGATAACGGTCTTGGTATGACAGAGGAAGAAGTAGAAAAGTATATAACACAAATTGCTTTTTCCGGTGCTAAAGAATTTATCGAGAAATACAGTGATAAAACAGATGCCGAAAACGGCATTATCGGTCATTTCGGACTCGGATTTTATTCCGCATATATGGTATCGGACACTGTAGAGATAGATACATTGTCATATCTTAAAGATGCACAGGCGGTACATTGGTCAAGTGACGGAACAAGTACATATGAGATAACCGACAGTGATAAGTCGGACAGGGGAACAGAAATAATTATGCACCTTTCCGAGGACGGTGAAGAGTTTTGCGACAGCTATAAACTGAGAAATGTGCTTAAGAAGTATTGCAATTTTATGCCGTATGAGATTTTCTTTACCTGCGTGCAGGATAAGAAGAAAGAGGAAGAAGAAAAAACCGGAAATGAGGAAAATGCAGAGGCTGAAACCAAGGAGCCGGAGGAAAAGCCCGTAAATATAACTAATCCCCTTTGGCTGAAAGCACCGAAGGACTGCACGACAGAAGAATATGAGGATTTTTACAGAGAGGTATTCCCCGATATAAACCCGCCGCTTTTCTGGATACATCTGAATGTGGATTATCCGTTTAACCTCAAGGGCATATTGTATTTCCCGAGGCAGACGGATAAGCTTCAGGTGATGCCGGGGGAGATAAAGCTCTATTCAAATCAGGTATATATTGCCGATAATATCAAGGAGGTAGTACCGGAATTTCTTATGCTTCTCAAGGGAGTAATAGATTGTCCGGATCTTCCGCTGAATGTATCACGTTCATTTTTGCAGAATGACGGAGAGGTTGCTAAGATATCGAAGCATATTACAAAAAAGGTTGCCGATAAACTTATCTCCATATTCAAAAATGAGAGAAGTGATTATGAGGGATATTGGGATGATATCGCACCGTTTATTAAGTTTGGGTGCATAAAAGACGATAAGTTCTATGACAGAATGAAAGATATAATTCTGTATAAAACAATCAACGGCGAGTTCAAGACCTTTTCCGAGCTTCCCAAGACTGAGGGCAATAAGGTATATTATGTTTCAAGCACTGATGTACAGGCACAGTATATCAAGCTTTTCAAGGACAACGGACTTGACGCTGTAATACTGGAGCATAACATTGACACGCATTATATAACGTATCTTGAATATAAAGAGCAGGATATAAAGTTTGTGCGGATAGATTCGGAAACGGACGAGGCACTCAAGTCGGACGAGGGTGACAAGACAGCGGAGGCTGACAGTGAAAAGGTCATTGAGATATTCAAGAATGCATTGTCTGAGGATAAGCTTGAAATCAAGGCACAGGCACTAAAGACAGCGGAGACACCTGCGATTATCACAATCAACGAATATCAGCGAAGGCTCAATGACATGAACAAGATGTACGGCAATATGTTTGGCGGAATGAATGACAAGGCACAGGAAACGCTTATAATCAATACTGCAAACAGCATTATCGGAAAGCTTACGGAGTTTGACGAAGACAAGCAGAAGCTTATATGCAGGCACATATATGATTTGGCGGTTATAAGTCAAAGAAGATTGAGTGCGGATGAACTTGAAAAATTTGTTGCAGACAGTGTTAAAGTAATGTCCCTATTGGTATAATGTAACATACTCATCTGTTGTTCATCGAGTAAATTGATGGTCGAGCAATGAACTTATTTGCCTGAGAAAACTAATTACGGATTGACAGTGCCGGCACGGCACCGGCGGCGTGCCGCCGCTGTCGTGTTCGCGGGGTCGCTCACTTGCGTTCGCTTTGTTTATGGTGAAGGGCGGTCTGTTCCCGCGATAATTAGTTTGCCTGTCGGTGGGCGGCAGAAAGTATCGTGAAAGCCTCTTGCGAGGCTTTCCGCAAACAGAAAATGACAGACTTATCGCTTGTTCATCGAGTAAATTAACGGTCGAGCCATAGCATGGTTGACCTGAGTAAATTAATTACGAACTGACAGCGGCGGCACGCCGCCGGCGGGGATGCCCCCGCGGGCATATTTGCGGGGTCGCTCACTGCGTTCGCTTTGTTTATGGTGGAGGGCGGTCTGTTCCCGCGATAGGTAGTTTGCCTGTCGGTATGCGTAAGAGAGTGTCGTGAAAGCCTCTTGCGAGGCTTTCCGCAAACAGAAAATGACAAACTTATCGATTGTTCATCGAGTAAATTAACGGTCGAGCCATAGCATGGTTGACCTGAGTAAATTAATTACGGATTGACAGCGGCGGCACGCCGCCGGCACGCCGCTCCGCAACTACAAATGACAAACTTATCGCTTGTTCATCGAGTAAATTGATGGTCGAGCCATAGAATAGTTGACCTAAGTAAATTAGTTACGGATTGACAGCGGCGGCACGCCGCCGTGGAGGTGATTATTTGGAATTTGATGCTTTTTCGGCAGGAGTTGAGCCGGGAGGACTGAGGAAT
>CANQAJ010000185.1 GCA_947589365.1 uncultured Clostridia bacterium
TGAAAGGAGCATATATGAGACCCCAAAAAGAAAAAATAAAATGCCCGTTCTGCGGCTATAAAATGCCCGTTGAACGGGATAAAAACGCAGTCTGCAAGGGCATTTACGTTAAATGCAAAGCCCGCAACTGCGGCAAAGAATTTGAAATAAAAATAAACAGCGAGATCAGGTAGTGCCATAAATAAGGATCCGATCCAAGTGCCGATGATCTTTCCTACTTAATGAGAGGTGAGAAAATTGGCAGCGGACGGCTCTTTGATATTTGATACAGGTTTAGATAACAGCGGTTTTATAAACGGTCTGAACGGCATACAGTCTATGGCTGTAGTTGCTGCGGGAAACATTGCCGCAGATATTGCTCAAAGTGTTTCCTCGGCAATGGCGGCAATACCTCAGCAAATGGTATCTATCGGCGCAGGCTTTGAGTCCTCTATGTCGCAGGTAGCCGCAACAATGGGCATTACTGACACGGCAGAAGAGTTCGGCATACTTACCGAAGCGGCAAAGGAACTCGGCGAAAGCACGAAGTATTCGGCACAGCAGGCAGGCGAAAGCCTTAATTACTTAGCTCTTGCCGGCATGAACGCAGAGGAAGCAGTTTCCGCGCTGCCTACCGTGCTGAACGTTGCCGCGGCGGGCGGAATGGAACTTGCGGCGGCTTCCGATCTGATAACGGACGCTATGTCCGCTCTGGGGCTGGAACTGTCGGATATGAACACGTTCGCAGATGAGCTTGCAGTCACGGCGCAAAAATCAAATACAAGCGTTGAGCAGCTGGGCGAAGCTATCCTTACAGTGGGCGGAACTGCAAAGACTCTTTCGGGCGGCGTTGCAGAAATGAACACCGCGCTCGGTATCCTTGCGGATAACGGTATCAAAGGAGCTGAGGGCGGAACTGCTCTCAGAAACGTGATACTGTCTCTTTCCGCACCGACAGACAAGGCGGCGGAAGCTCTTGCAAACCTCGGAGTAAACGCGTTTGACGAAGCGGGAAAAATGCGTCCTTTACAGGACACGATCGCCGATCTTGACAGTGCGCTCTCCGCTATGTCCGATCAGGAAAAGACCGCCGTACTCAGCGAGATCTTCAACAAGGTAGACCTCAAAGCCGTCAATGCTCTGCTCGGAACTTCCGCGGAACGCTTTGACGAACTCAGCGGTTACATATCCGACTGTGAGGGTGCGGCAGCACAGATGGCTGAAACAATGGACGATAACCTTAACGGCGATCTGACCATTATGCAGTCCGCTCTTGAAGGTCTGGGCATTGCTGCTTATGAAAAGTTCCAAGAGCCTATGAGGACAGCAGTTCAGAGCGTTACGGAAGACATAGGCGCGCTGACTGCGAGCCTTACCGATGGGGAACTTTCGGAAAGTTTTGACAACATTTCTTCCGCATTGGGCGAGTCGCTTGAAAGTATATTATCATTTGCGGCAAATGATGTTATCCCCGCCGTCATATCCGGTATGCAGTTCATAGCGGAATACGGCGAACAGATAATAGGCATAGCCGCAGGTATCGGCGGAGCTTTCTTAGCTTGGAAAGTCGGCGAAGTCGTGCAGGGCGTTGTTGTCAGCCTGCAAACCGCAAACGTATCTCTTGCGCTTCTTTCCGCAGAGTCGGGAGCGGCAGCCGTTCAGGAAATGGCACTTGCAGGCTCGCTGAATTTGTCTGAGATCGCTGTTGCCGCATTTACCGGACAGATAAATATTGCAACGGTTGCTATGGAGACTTTAAAAAAGGTCATATTTGAACACCCGTTCGGCGTATTGCTTGCGGCACTCGCTGCTGTGACCGCTGTCGCGCTTGCCGCTAAAAGTGCTATCGACAATTATACGGAAAGCATGGACGTTTCACATATTGACGATCAGACAAAAGCTATAATGGACGAGACGGAATCCATAAAAGAGCAAAAGCGTGAATATGACGAACTTATCGCTTTGAAAAAGGAAAAAGAAGACGCCGACAATGCGGAGATCAATAACATACAGCGGCTCTGGACGGAACTCCAAAGCTATGTTGATGAGTCCGGAAACGTTATTTCAAACAATGAACGGGCGTCCGAGATCATCAGTATGCTGAATGATAACTATGATATGAACATCGGCTTTATCGATGATCAGATACAAGGCTATCAGGATCTTGCAAGTTCGATGGACGACTATATCGAAAAACTTCGTATCGAGTCACGAATACGCAACGGGCAGGAAGCTTATGATGAGGCGGTAAAGAATTATGATGAGCTTATAAAAAAGCGCGATGAACTTGAAGCACAACAGAACCTTTATCTTGAAACAGATAAAAAACTGTTATCACAAGGTCTTGATATACAGTGGGGAAGTCAGCGCGGAGCCTTAGCCGCTGAAATAGCTTCTATAAATGAATTGATAAACGCCGAAGAAAAGGCAATGAATGAATACGAAAGCCTTTTTGATGAAAAAAATAAACTTGCAGATACAAGCGTTCCGACCGGCTCCGGAAATGGCGAAAATAACGGCGGCAGCAGCGGAAACGGAACAGGCGGCGGAAACAATGAACCGCCGAATGAGGACGAGCTGAAAGAACAATGGGCAGCCCTTGACCATGAGTACGCTATGGGCGTGATCGCAAGTGATACGGAGCTTTACCGCCGCCGCAGGGAACTGCTCGAACAATACGGCGATGAAAGCAATTCCGAACACTGGAGCTATTATGAGAAGCTTCACGACATGGAGCAGGACTTTTCCGATGAGCAGCTGAAAAAAGAGCAGGAGTACAATGACAAGATAATTGCCGAAACGGAAAAAGCCGACAAGGAACGCGCGCAGGAGATCGCGGCTGCCATGGACGAGCAGCAGGATATTGTTGATAACGGGCTGAAAGATATTCTTAAAAAATATCAGGACGCTTATGACGAAATAGAAAAGAAGCGGCAGACGTACCGCGATAAGCTTATGTCGGTGGGCGGGGAGCTGTTCTCCGTTGAGACAGATGAAAACGGTAAAAAGTCTTACATCGTCAACGATATTGATGAACAGCTCAGAAAAATGCGGGAATACGATTCCGCGATACGTTCGCTCAGAGAGCAGAATGCTTCCGATGCGCTTATTGCGGAGCTTACTTCAATGTCCGATGAGGACAGCTATCAGTTTGCGGAGTATCTTTCGGGTATGTCCGCTTCCGAGTTCGGCAGGATAAACGAACTTTACAATGAAAAGCAGAAGCTTGCCGATGAGCTGTCAAAGGATATGTATGCCAATGAAGCGCAGGCTGTTTCCGATGCTATGACGGAAGAACTTGCGGGGCTTGTTGCCGATTCATACGATTACGGGGCAATGTCCGCAGAGCAGTTCGCTCTCGGCTTTTCCGAAGCACTGAACGAGCTGAAGCTCGGAACGGTCTATGAACAGCTCAATGCGGCGGGAGCGTCGCGTTCCTATGAAAATTATGTCATTAAGGACGAAAGCGGAAAAGACCGCACCATAAAGCTTGATATAGATATTTCGGGCAAGTCGAACGTTTATCTTGATAACAAGAAAGTCGGCGAACAGGTCACGAATTATCAAAGGCAAACAGAACATATCCAAGGTGAATAGGAGGAATTTTTATGATACAGCTAATCGCGGAAGACATACCGCTGCATGAGTACATAACAAGCTATGACATCAACAGTTCGCCGATACTTTCCGATAACTCATTCACAAGCGCAGAGGGGAAAAAGATATGCAAAACTCTCGGATTTGAAACAAAAATATCCTGTACGCTTGAAAAAGTTCCTCATGCTGTCGCGGAAGAGATCGCGGCGATCTTCAAAAAAGAACAGTTTAAGCTCACATACACAACGCCTATAAAAGTAACGGATATATTCCGCTGTACACGTTATGACGCAAAGCCGAAAAGTTCCGATCCGCGTGAAAAAAATCCTCTTATGACCGATAATATTACTTGGACGATATCCATTTCCATGGAAGCCGTCAACACTTCCGGCGGCGATGGTCTTTAGCTCGTATGATTGGGAGCTTGTTGTGAATGGGATGCCGATAACGTTCCCGTTCGGGAATTTGCGGTTCACGCATCAGATCAGCGGCTTCGGAAGTTCGGGCGTTGCTACGGGGCAATTCGAGTTCGATATTTACGACAAATTCAGCCATTATGGTGAAGCGATCCTGGTCGATTGTCCCGCTTTTCTGCGCGATAAAAATTCCTCTTTAACGTCGCGGACATATTACATCTCAAAGCGAAGTATCAACAATAATATTTGCCATTTCACCGCTTACGATGTTATGAAAAATATCGAGGAAAATTTCGA
>CANQAJ010000186.1 GCA_947589365.1 uncultured Clostridia bacterium
AAAAATCCAATACTTATTTTATTGTAACATATTTTACCTTGTTTTTAAATAGCTGATACATATTTTTTGAAATTCCCTATAATAAATAAAAACAAAAACTTGATTTTATCGACAAAAAGGGATATAATTCTTCTTATACATCCATATTTTAAAGAAAAACATAACCGGACTGAAGACCAACTGATATTCGCAAATCACAACACCATATTCTTCCGCATATTTTATAGTTATAACGAAATAATATAAAGCATTACAAAAATACCCGCTGTGTTGAAAATTCAAAAACGACTTCAGGAACAAGGTCGGACGAACACTATTTAACAAATGAATTTATGTATTATTTGAAATGTAAACAATGACGATGTACTTTTTGTAGTAGCTAATAACAAAAACGGCAATAATATATGTTGTATCTGTAATATAGGTACAGGAAAATGTAAAAGGGGAAATTTGCCCGTTCGTAAAAGAAAAAATATCAGATTATTGATGTCTTAAGAAATTGTTTTTTTAATCAAACAACATAAAGTGCATAGCCGTAAAGAAATTAACATATCCTGACAAACCATTTTCACATAGGACAAAATAATATATACTTTAACGCTTGATTCACGCTTTTTAAGGGGGTCATTATGAGTAAAACAAAAAAGAAAAATTTGAGTGGCGGCGGCATCCGTCTTTTGAAGCACTGGAAAAAGGGACTTTTTTCCGTAATTTTCAGCCGTCTGGGAATTATCCTCATACTTCTCTTTATACAGATATCACTTATTTTCCTGGTCTGGATGTACTTTGACGAAGTGATGGAAAGTCTTTCTCTGAACGGACGTGCCGTATATTATATAGTTTCAATCACTTTTTTGATTATAGCACTGTTGATATTATTTAACAGTCCCATGGACTCGGCAGCTAAACTTGCATGGATGCTTTTAATAGCCGTATTTCCGCTTTTCGGAACTATATTCTATATATGGACACAAGTTGAAATGGGACACAGATCCATAAAACATAAACTGAATATGCTCGAGAAAAAAAGTCTGAAAAGTCTAAAACAAAATACTGAGGTTTATAAAAATCTTTTGAATATTTCCCCCGAATCAGGTGCCCTTAGTAAATACCTTTTTGAAATAGGAAACGCACCCGTATATACGAATACGGAAACAAAATATTTTCCTATAGGAGAAGATAGCTTCCCGTATATGTGCGAAGCAATAGAAAAAGCTGAGAAATTTATATTTATTGAATACTTCATAATCGAAGAAGGCTATATGTGGGGTACAATACTCGAGCTTCTTGCAAATAAGGTAAAACAGGGAGTTGACGTTCGGGTAATGTATGACGGAACCTGTGAGTTTACTACTCTGCCATACTATTATCCGAAAAGACTTGAATCTCTCGGAATTAAATGTCAGATGTGGGAACCGATAAAACCGGTTCTTACCTCGGCATATAATTACAGGGATCACAGAAAAATATTGGTTGTGGACGGAAAGAGTGCATTCTGCGGAGGTGTAAACCTTGCAGATGAGTATATCAATCATATAGAAAGATTCGGCGTATGGAAAGATACATCTATTATGATAAAAGGAAGTGCAGTAGACAGCTTTACACTTATGTTTTTACAGATGTGGAATGTAAAAAGACATGATGACGAGGACTTTACCGCATTTATTAATCTGTATGACAGAAATATAAAGGCGGACGGTTTTATAATACCGTATTGCGACTCTCCCCTATCCGATCAGAAAATTGCCGAACGTGTGTATATGGATATCCTCTATACCGCAAAAAAATACGTATATATAATGACCCCGTATCTTGTGCTTGACGATGAACTGACAACATCTTTGTGTTACGCTGCCCAACGTGGAGTTGATGTAAGGCTTATTCTTCCCGGAATACCCGATAAAAAAACTATATGGGCTTTGTCTAAAAATCATTATAAGCGACTTATTAAGGATGGGGTTAAAGTATATGAATACACTCCGGGATTTATTCATGCCAAAACTTTTCTGAGTGATGATAACAAGGCAGTTGTCGGCTCTATAAACCTTGATTACAGAAGTTTGTACCATCATTTTGAATGTGCGGCTTATATGCATGACACTCAATGTATCGGGGATATCAAAAAGGATTTCGCAAAAACCTTTGAGCAATGCAGGGAGGTTACCTTTGAAACCATAAAAAAGGAAAAGCCATCTATAAAAATGACAGGGGCAGTATTAAAGCTTATTGCTCCGCTGCTTTAAAAAAACGGGTTGCAGTGTCAGGCTTCCAAAGTCCGGAACTGCAACCCGTTTGATATTTTTATTTAATCAATTTTTTCAAATCTCGGAACCTGCTCTCCGTCTACATCAACATACTGATAGAATATAGCGGCAGGTCTTGCCCATGTTTTTCCCTCTCCGCCGACTTCTCTATATATCACAAGCTCCTCGGAGGTTTCGCTGTCCTTTGCAAGACAGATAAACTCATACTCTCCGCCCTTAAAATGGCGGTATCTTCCCGGTGCTCCCACCTCGGGAATCAGTCTTACCTTATCCGGCTCGGCGTTCTGAGCTTTTTCCTCATTCACACTATGTTCCTCGGACTCGCTCTTTGTAATCTCTCCGGGATATTCCGGTGCATCGCCGTTTGTCAGAACAAGGACTCTTGTACCGTGTGCCGGAATATGTATGCTTACATGATTTCCGTTTACATCATAAGCGGTCTTTCCGTCATACACATCATAAAGCTTTGCACCGCCGTCTGTATTGAAGTCGATGTTAAAGTCACTGTCCAAAAGATTTACGGCAATATATACCGTTTCATCCTCAAACTTACGCTTGAAAACCAATTGCTCATTTCTTATGACTGTATTTTCAAAGCTGCCGTATTTGAGTGCTTTATATTTTCTCCTTATTGCACCAAGTCTGCATACATGACGATAAAGGTCATTATCCTCTATATCCTCAACATTAACACATGGGCGGAGCGGATAATCGTGATCAACATTATTCTTTTCTCCACGGATTCCCCATTCACTTCCGTAATATACGGACGGCACACCCGGCATAAAATATGCCATTGTATAACAATTCTTTACGTTATCAAATTCCTTGACAGTGCTTGCTACACGGTTCACATCATGATTATCAACAAAATTGTAGGTATAGATATTGTGATATATACCACCGTTACCGAACTGACGGTTGAGAGAATGTGCAATTTCAAAATAGTTATGGTCATTGTGTGAAGAATAAATTCCCTTATAGCACTCGTAGTTTGTGCAGGAATCAAGAAGATCCGGATTCGCAAGTCTTGCATAATCCCCGTGTATAATCTCTCCCATAAGCCAAAACTCAGGATTTTTTGATTTACAGAAATTCTTAAGATCTCTAAGGAAATCCTGATCCATACAATATGCAACGTCAAGACGCAGACCGTCAATCTTGAATTTTTCCATCCACATACTTACGGCATCAAAAATATGTTTCTTAACATCGGGGTTTCTCAGGTTAAGCTTTACAAGGTCATAATTGCCCTCCCAGCCCTCATACCAAAAGGGATCTCCCCACGGACTGTTTCCGCCGAAATCTATTCTCTGAAACCATGAGCAATACGGTGAGTTCTGCTTTTTCTCCTGTATATCCTTGAATGCCCAAAAGCCTCTGCCGACATGATTGAATACACCGTCAAGCACAACTTTTATTCCGTTTTCATGCAGTTTTTCACAGATTTTAGCAAAGCTTTCGTTATCGCCAAGACGGTTATCTACATTATTGTAGTCACTCGTATCATATCCGTGTGTTATTGACATAAACAACGGTCCGAAATATATGGCATTGACATTCATTTCCTTAAGGTGAGGAATGAAGTCAACCACCTTATCAAGACGATATTCCTTTTTTCCGTCGTTTACTCTCGGTGCCCCTGCAAAACCCAGCGGGTAGATATGATAGAACACGGACTCATTAACCCAATACATAATATTCTTTCCTTTCCATTTAAAAAAAGTAAAATTAATCTCTTACTGCTTACCACAGCTTCACCATTATAGCATACTTTTACATAAATATCAAGTGGATTTTTGATTTTTTTGTTAAAAACAGCAAAAACAATGAAGTCAAATAATTTGTTTTCTACCAACTGACAGATTCAGACAGAGTTTCATCGGATTTATGTGTAACATATACAATCTGCATACCGTCCCTTATCCGTTCCGAACTTATT
>CANQAJ010000187.1 GCA_947589365.1 uncultured Clostridia bacterium
TCATTTTCATTATCTGCTTTGAAATATTCTTTACCAGTTTTCTGGAATTTTGTTTCAAGAATTTTTTCATTGCATATATACCACTAATTGCAAAGCCCCCAGTTATAGCAGTGATAATACCATCAATAACCATACCGCCCAGCCAAGTCGGTATGCCACCACCATCAACATAAGTCATCTCTTCCTCGCTGACAACAGCGTAGTTCTTGGGCATTACTAATGCGCCATCATAACACATTTCCATTGTAAAAACCAACCTTTCCGATACATTTTTGTATCATTCGTAATACTGCCTATATTCGTACTACTGATATGTTGCAGACCATATCATATATGTGAACGCTTTTTCTGCACAAAGCGGTTTCACCTTATGTTATCTATAAATTAATGTATCATCGTCTTCCTCAAACGTCTCTGCTATATCATTAAAACTTGAATCCTCATCATTTTGTTTGAGCATATTTCCCTGCTGCATATTCCACAAGCGGTTATATCTGCCATCAATTGCAAGCAATTCATCATGGCTTCCTTTATTATTCATCCGCATCAGGCATATCCCAGTTATGATATACATTCTGAACATCATCGTTATCATCAAGCATATCAAGAAGCTTCTGCATCCTGACAGCCGCTTCCTCGTCCTCAATCTTCGTGTAGGTTGACGGTATCATTGAGACATCGGCTGAAACAAACTCATATCCCTTTTCCGTGAGTGCCTCCATAACTCCCCCGAAATCCTCGGGCTCGGTATAAATTTCATACACATCATCACTCTCTGCATTGAAATCCGAAGCTCCTGCCTCAAGTGCATCCTCCATCACCTTATCTTCATCATTATCTTCTTTTTCAATTATCAGAAGACCTTTCTGACTGAACATAAAGGATACACAGCCCTGTGTTCCGAGGTTTCCGCCGAATTTATCAAAGTAATGACGGATATCTCCGGCGGTACGGTTACGGTTATCCGTAAGTGTTTCAACTATAACCGCAATACCGCACGGACCGTAGCCTTCATAGGTTATGTTTTCATAATTGTCACCATCGGCACTTCCTGCGGCTTTTTTTATGATACGCTCAATATTGTCATTAGGAACATTGTTTGCCTTTGCTTTTGCTATACATTCACGCAGCTTGGAATTTGATGCCGGGTCCGCTCCGCCGCCCTCACGGACTGCAACCGCAAGCTCCCTTCCTATCTTTGTAAATACCTTGGCTCTTGCTCCGTCTGTCTTTTCCTTTTTTCTCTTTATTGTACTCCATTTTGAATGTCCTGACATATAAAGAATTCCTCCTGTATATAGTTTCGCTTATTATTCTAACACAAAAAACGGATTTTATCAAGTGTATTTCCGTCATCTCTATAATTTGCAAAGCATCCGCATTTTAAATCAGCGTCCTGCCGTCACAGTATTTACACAGCAGCATATCACCGCCTGCTTCGGTAAATACCGAAGGAAGATATTTTTCCTTCCGGGTTATGCACCTCGGATTGGAGCAGCGGAAGGGATGTGTTGACATCACCCTTGGAGCAAACGCTTTTTCACTGCCGTGGAGCATCGTAAGCATAAGTGCCATTCTTCCGTACATTCCGTAAACTGTCTGTATGTAATATTTTGACCTTTCGTCATAGTCTACCTCCACATCTATCTCATCGACCCTCGGAAGCGGGTGAAGTATTCTCATTGTCCTTTTGGCATATTTAAGCTTTTCCTTATCAAGAACGAATACCCCGTTTTGTTTACGATATTCCTCCTCACTTGAAAAACGCTCCCTTTGTATTCTTGTCATATAAAGCACATCAAGCTCCGGCATTGCCTCGACAAGACTCGTAACCTCGGTATAATCACATTCTGATGCGTTTATCACATCCTTGATATACTGCGGCACGGAAAGCTCAGGTGTGGATATCAGAACAAATCTGTTTCCCTTGAAGGTCGACATGGTTTTTATCAGTGAATGTACTGTTCTTCCGTTTTTCAGATCCCCGCAAAGTCCTATGCAAAGATTATCAAGTCTGCCCATTTCATTATACAGTGTTATCACATCTGTCAGCGTCTGTGTCGGGTGAAGATGTCCCCCGTCCCCTGCATTTATAACAGGTACAGGTGAATACATAGCCGCCGCTGCCGCCGCTCCCTCATCAGGATGGCGTATTGCAATGATATCGGCATATCCGCCTATAACGCTGATTGTATCCTTAAGGTTCTCACCCTTGGCAACGGATGAATTCTGCGGATTATCGAATCCTATTATTCTTCCGCCCAGACGCAGCATTGCCGTCTGAAAGGACATCTGTGTCCTTGTTGACGGTTCATAAAAAAGTGTTGCAAGTATCTTGCCTCTGCAGGCGTCAAGATAATTTTCCGGCTCGGATTTTATATCATTTGCAAGCTTTATTATATCCATAAGTTCTCTGTGGGAAAGATCCGTCAAATCCACAACGTGTCTGTTTTTCATACATTAATCACCTTTCAGTTATTTTCAGTATCAATTCCGTTTACCATGTCTTTAACAATCGAAGCATTCATATAACTTTAAAGTTTTATAAATACAGCCGAAAATTAAGCCTGCCGAAAACGACAGGCTTGAAAATCATTTATTATTGAAAAGAGAAATTATATCCATATAGGAATCATCGGAATCACCATTTGTTTCCGTCTTCTGCTGCTGTGTGGGACGCGGCTGCTGAGTCGGTACCGTTGTATTGGCATTCGGATATGTTGAAGCAGCATTAGGATATGAAGCAGCAGTATTCGCATTGGGATATGTCTGAGCCGGCTGTGACGGCTGCGGCTGCGGAGCAAAAGGATTATAGCTCGGCTGCTGTTGTCTTGTCTGCTGAGTTGTCTTATCCTGCGGTCTTGTAACCGCACCAAAACGTGACGGTTCATTTCTTACAGCCGGACTGCCGTACTGAAACTGTGAAACGGGCTTCTTATCGTCCTTTTTACCTATAGGAGCATAGCTGTCGGTGGTCGGGAAACCTGTCGCAATAACAATAACACTGATAGCATCCTCCATCTCATCGTCAAGGGCAGCACCCCAGATAATGATAGCGTTTTCGTCTGCCTGCTCGGAAATCATTGTCGAAGCTTCCTGAATTTCATCAAGTCCGATATCAGCCGAAGCCTTGATATTAACAATAAGACCCTTAGCACCCTGGATAGAGGTTCCCAAAAGCGGACTTGAAATAGCGTTCTGAGCCGCAATCTTAGCCTTATCCTTACCGGAAGCGACACCGACTCCCATAAGAGCGTAGCCTGCATCCTTCATAACCGAGGTAACATCCGCAAAGTCAAGATTAACAAGACCGGGAATCACTATAAGGTCGGTTATGCTCTGTACGCCCTGACGAAGAACATCATCAGCAGCAAAAAACGCATTCTGAAGTGTTATCTTTTCCTCACTGATATGCTTAAGTCTTTCGTTAGGAATAACGATAAGAGAATCCACATGCTGCTTGAGCTTTGAGATACCTCCCTCAGCCTGTTCCATTCTGCGTTTACCTTCAAAAAGGAACGGTGTTGTTACTATTCCCACGGTAAGAATTCCCATTTCCTTGGCAACCTCTGCAACTATAGGTGCCGCACCCGTGCCGGTACCGCCGCCCATACCTGCCGTTATAAATACCATATCGGTACCCTTAAGAACCTCGGCGATCTGCTCCTTACTTTCCTCGGCAGCCTTTTCTCCTACCTCGGGCTTTGAGCCTGCTCCCTTTCCATGGGTAATCTTCTCACCGATCTGCATTTTCTGTGTTGCCTTTGAGCGGTTAAGTGCCTGACGGTCGGTGTTTATAGAAATAAACTCCACACCTGTCACATAATCAACCATTCGGTCGATAGCGTTTCCTCCGCCTCCGCCTACACCAACTACTTTAATGTTGACAATATTGTCGATCTCGTTATTTTCAAATTCGTAAGGCATTTATTAAACTCCCTTCAGATTAATCTCCGCATATAATTGCAAAAAGCAAAGTCGGCAACCATACCCCTTATAATTTTTACAACTACATACTAATTTACCACTTTTCGCTTATAATTTCAATATCTAAGCGATAATTTTCGCCATATTTATCATTATTAATTCATCCTGCACAAAAACAAATTGTTTTTTTGTGCAAAAAGCCTGTTATTCATAATATGTATCATCGGTGTAATCATCCGT
>CANQAJ010000188.1 GCA_947589365.1 uncultured Clostridia bacterium
CAAATGACAAACTCATCTGTTGTTCATCGAGTAAATTAACGGTCGAGCCATAGATTAATTCGCCTGAGTAAATTAGTTACGGATTGACAGCGGCGGCACGCCGCCGGCACGACGTGATACAGAGAATTACGAAAGGAGAACGGATTAGAGGTAATCATTCCTCTATGATAAGGGATTCTGACAAATTGACCTCTTTTTCCCGTAATCAGTCGGGATGTAAAATGTGCCAAGCAAGACGATAGCAAGCAAATTTGTCATAACCGTGGGACACACGGGGTTAGCTCGTCGATACTGTACAGACTACTGTACTTGAGCGAGAAGCCCCCGCATCTAAGCGAAGCGTATGCGGCGGGAGCATGTCACACATTAATATTGGAGGTCATTATGACAATAACTAAAAATCAGAACGGCACGGAGCTTGATATAGCTCTTGCAGGAAGACTCGACACGACTACCGCTCCACAGCTTGAGGGCGAAATGAAGCACATTATAAAAGACGTAACGGATCTGAGGTTTGATTTTGCCGAGCTTGAATATATTTCCTCGGCAGGACTTCGCGTTTTGCTTGCGGCACAGAAGGTTATGAACAAGCAGGGCAGTATGACTATAAAAAACGTAAACGATACCATAATGGAAGTGTTTGAAATCACAGGCTTTGTGGATATACTGACGATAGAATAAGTGCACAGCAGGCACATTAAACCGAATTACGGAGAGATTAAAACATGAAAAAGAAACGGAGATTTAATCTACAGCCAAAGCTGCTGTTGGGTCTTGTTATTATGGCGGTAGTTTTGGTATTTGTGCTTTTGTCTGTAATAATGATCATCTTCGGCGGCTTTATGTATACATATTATTCGTGGATAACCTACGATAATGCTTATATGTCCTCATACGTTATTGACGGCGACCGTATCGCACAGTATTATGACAACGGAAAGGTCGGCGAGAAAGACGACTATTATAAAGAAATTGCCGATTATCTTCTTAACGTAAAAGAGGAGGTCAGGTTTCAATATCTGTATGTAGTCGTCCCCGAAGGTGATAACCTTGTTTACATATGGTACACGGGTACTCCCGACGAGGAAAATACCCATAAGACGGGAGATATAGTTCAGTTGTCCGATGATGAAATGGAATTCATGAAAAAGGCGGCGGACGTTAAAGGTGCGGCCATAGACGAAAACGTTCTGATAACGGAAAACTTCGCTACAGCATACGTCCCCGTTTATGACAGCAATAATAACATTGCGGCGTATGTCACGGCAAGTATGTCCACTGAAAGCATGAACCAAAACGGCGATTTGTTTACTGTCATTACGCTTATAGTTACGCTCATTGTGCTTATTATATCTTCGTTCATTTACTATATCTATATCAAAAAGATACTTATCCGCCCTCTCTTTTCTCTTCACAATGCCGTTACGGGACTTGTAAGCGGTCATATGGAGCATCTCGACGAATTTACCGTAGACGTTAAAACAAAAGACGAGGTAGGCGACCTTGCGGACGGATTCGAGCAAATGGTAAAGGAGCTTAACGAATATATAAACAACCTTAGCCGTGTAACGGCCGAAAGAGAGCGTATAGGTGCGGAGCTTGACGTTGCGACGCATATCCAGAAATCAATGCTCCCGTGTATATTCCCTGCGTTCCCCGAACAAAAGGAATTTGACATTTATGCGACAATGACCCCTGCAAAGGAAGTCGGCGGAGATTTCTATGATTTCTTTATGGTAGACGAAAGACACCTGGCGATAGTTATGGCGGACGTTTCCGGAAAGGGCGTTCCCGCGGCACTGTTTATGGTAATAGGAAAAACGCTGATAAAAGACCACACCCAGTCGGGAAGAAGCCTCGGAGAGGTATTTACAGAAGTAAACGACCTGCTTTGCGAGTCTAACAGCGAGGGACTTTTTATAACGGCGTTTGAGGGCGTGCTTGACCTTGTGACGGGCGAATTTAATTACGTAAACGCAGGACACGAAATGCCGTTTATCTGCCGTGCGGGAGAAAGCTATGAAGCACAGAAGATAAGAGCGGGCTTTGTGCTTGCGGGAATGGAAGGCATGAAATACCGTGCGGGGAGCATGACGCTGTCTGTTGGCGACAAAGTCTTTCAGTATACCGACGGAGTGACCGAAGCCACAAATGCTCAAAACGAGCTGTACGGAATGGAGCGGCTCGGAGAAGTCCTCAACAAAAACAAGGACCGCTCTCCCGCAGAGCTTCTCCCGAAGGTAAAAGAGGATATTGACCTGTTTGTAGGAGAAGCACCGCAGTTCGACGACATAACGATGTTGTGTCTCGAATACAAGAGCAGAATGGAGTGTAATGATGAAGGAACTGACAATTGACGCAACGACAGACAACATCCCTGTTGTTACTGATTTCGTAAACGAACAGCTCGAAGAACACGGATGTTCGATAAAATCGCAGATGCAGATAGATATAGCGATAGACGAGCTTTTCGGAAATATCGCTCAATATGCTTACGAGCAGAATGTCGGTTCGGCAACAGTGAGAGTGGAGATTTTGGAAGAACCGCTCTCGGTCGTTATCACATTTATCGACAACGGCGTTCCTTATGACCCGCTCAAAAATAACGACCCCGATACCACTCTTTCCGCAGAGGAAAGGGAAATAGGCGGACTGGGGATATATATGGTAAAAAAGAGCATGGACGGCGTTGAATACGAATATAAGGACGGGCAAAATATTCTTAAAATAACAAAAAATTTGTAAGATAAATTTTTTTATTTTCGACAAAAAGGTATTGCCGCAGTAAGCTACTCTGTAGCCGGAGTACTGACTGCGGCATAATACGGTGCAGCACTTATAATATGCGGAATGAAAAGCATTAAACCCGAAATAAATTAAAGTGCGGAACCGTTCGTAAATCAGACTGAATACAGGAGGAAATAAATTAAATGGCTTCGATTTTCAGAGAAAAAAGCATGGAAAGGGTATCGTCTCCCGAACAGCTCAATGATTACATAAAGGTCACAAATCCCGGCATCTGGCTTACGCTTGCGGCGGTCATAGTTCTGCTCATAGGCTTTATTGTCTGGGGAATTGTCGGAAAGCTCGAAACAAAGGTGAATACCGTTGTTGTCTCCGATACGGAAAAGACCGTCTGCTATGTAAAAGAATCGGACATAGCGAAAATTGAAGAGGGCGACGCAGTACGCATAGGAGAAAAAGAATATGCCGTAAAAACAGTACCCTCCGAGCCTGTTTCGGCGGATGAGAGCTTTTCGGCATATGCAATGCATATCGGAAATTTTACTGCGGGAGAATGGGTATACGCCGTAGAGCTTAACACTGCACTACAGAACGGCGTTTACGAGGCTTCGGTAATAACCGACAGCGTTTCTCCGATATCTTTTTTGTTTGAATGAGGTGCGGAGGTGCGAAATGTCGGCTAAGAAAATGAAACAGCCTATAACGAACGGCGTGGCTAAAGTTCCCGTGGTAATGCAAATGGAAGCGCTCGAATGCGGAGCGGCTTCTCTTACGATGATACTCGCATATTACGGAAAGTGGGTGCCTTTGGAGCAGGTGCGTGCGGACTGTGGTGTATCACGTGACGGCTCAAGTGCAAAGAACGTCCTGAAAGCCGCAAGAAGCTACGGAATGACAGCAAAGGGCTATCGCTATGAGCCTGAGCAGCTTAAAGAAAAGGGAAAGTTCCCTTGTATCATTCACTGGAATTTCAACCACTTTGTCGTTCTCTGCGGATTTAAGGGCAATAAGGCGGTATTAAACGACCCCGCAAACGGAAATTATACCGTTTCAATGGACACCTTCGACAAGAGCTTTACGGGCATTTGCCTTATGTTCGAGCCGACAGAAAGCTTCGAGCCGGGCGGAAAGCCGAAGAGCGTTCTGTCGTTTGCCGCAAAACGCCTTACGGGGGCAGGCTCGGCGGTGGCGTTCGTTGTACTGACGACCGTTATAACATCCCTTATAGGAATTATACAGCCCGCATTTTCGAGGATATTCCTCGACAGGCTTCTGACAAAGGAAGACCCCGAATGGTTCTATCCTTTTCTGGGAGTATTAGCGGCGGTATCGGTCGTACAAATAATCGTAGCGTTTGTTGAGGCAAGAACGAAGTTCAAGATAGAGGGAAAGCTCGCCGTCGTCGGAGACACAAATTTTAT
>CANQAJ010000189.1 GCA_947589365.1 uncultured Clostridia bacterium
TCGTTATCGGATTTTACACTCCTCAATTATACACTGATGTTTCTTTCCGTCTTTTTCATAACCGATACCGACCAATAATACCCTGTCAAAGCTTTCGAGTGCGGCAGGATAATTCTTATTTTTGATTTGACTTATTGCTGCTTCTGCCGAATTATTCCATTTTAACTCAACCACCATAGGGGGATATGCCCGTATATCGGTTTTGGGCTTAGGAATGAACATTATATCCGCAAATCCCTTTCCGGACGGCATTTCCTGTACAATATCATAATGCTCCCTTGCATAGTAATAGGCAATCAGTATTATAAAACGCAGTGACTGCTCATTATTGTAATTAATAACAGAGGAATTTCTTTCATGTACTTTTTCAATTGCTTCTCCCACCGCCTCACTGTTACACTTCAATGTATCTTCAAGAAGCTTTCTTGACTTCATGACTGTATCTATGGTTTCTTTCCAAAGTCCCGTTGCCTGCATACTTACTACAAATTCATCCGATATCTCCTTATTCGGAATATACACGGTCTTATTTTCCGCATCATATCCGAGATAGCCTAAATGTATAAGCAAAGTAAGAATATCGTCTTTATTTGCAAACGTTATCATATCATTAGTAAAAGTTCGTGTATTCACAGGCTGCGGCTGCTGTGCGAGCAGTTTTTCTATCGTATCGTGCAGTCCGTCAAAATTCATGGCAATATATTGAGCAAGAGCTTCATATGTTTCCGTTTCCACCCAATAATCGTCAAATCTTCGTTCGGAAATGGCACATATAACGGAATTAGGACAATATATTTCAGTATCGCCTAACCTGTAACCGTCATACCACAACTTCATATCTTCAAAATCCATGTCATATTTCCGACAGAGCATTTCCACTTCTTCATTTGTAAAACCAATATACCCGTTCAATTCGGTATATTTAATCATTGAGTATTCTCTGAACATATTGAGTGCCGAATGCGTGCCGTACTTTTTAATCGGCAATATACCTGTCATATATGTAAGAGCGACATAGCTCTTGTCCTTTAACCAGCTCCGCAGAAAGTCAAGATAAGCTTTCAGTGCTTCCTTATCCTTCATATGTTCACGCATGACACAATCCCATTCGTCTATAAGTACAACAAACGGTATTCCGCTTCTATCATAAAATTCTTCAAAATTAAACGACAAATTTATATCCGGATCCCATTCCGCATCACTGTAAACCTTACTGAAATCCTTAAGAATAAACCTCTTTATCAGCGACAGCATATCATCGACATTTTTACTGCCGCTTAGAAAATCCTGCATATTGATATAAATAACATTGTATTTATTCAAATATTTCAGATAGCTTTCATCTTTTGCTACAGAAAGTGTGTCAAACATATTTTTGCTGTCGCACCCTCTGCTGTAATATGCGGCAAGCATACCGAGGTTCATTGATTTACCGAAACGTCTGGGGCGGCTGACACATATATATTTCTGTTCCGTATTAAGTTTTTTGTTTGTAACGGAAATAAGCATAGACTTATCAACATAAATATCCGAATTAAGTGCCTGCGAAAATCTTTCATTTCCCGGATTAAGATATATTCCCATTGTTCATACCTCCCGTTCATCACTTTTCCGTAAATATAATCTTAATATAATTATACCATAAATCTTAGGGAAAACAACACTAACATGAGAAAATATCGCAGCCGGCAATTTAATTTCATTACCATGCATATCATTAAAATTTATAGCAGATTGCTCATATAAAATAATATTTGAAAACCTGTTAAACATATTGTATTATAACATAAAGAAAAATCCGTGGAAATAGAAATTGAAAATTTCAATAAAAGATTTACGTCAGGAATTTGAAAAGAAAATTTGCGGTCGCAGGTCTTGACTAACTTATATAATTCGGGTATACTTATCTCAGTAACACCTATTGAAGCACCGCTCCTAACTGTTTGTTCGGAGAAGCGGGTGTGAAAACCCGGCTTCATAGGTGTTATTTTTATGTCTCTAAAGCTATATAATTTATTGAATGTATCCCTAAACTTATCATCTCTATCTGTTGCATAAGATTCTTCTATTGCAAGATTTGCTAAGTAATACTCGTTATTATACTCAAAAACAGAATACATTCTATGCATAAATAATGAATTAGGAGACTTACCGTTTGAAGCACTAATATCACCTATAACACTATCAAAACAAACGGAGCTTTCTATTAATTTTTGCATATCAAAAAGGGCTGCCAATCTTGCTTCTACAGGTTTATCCCTTTTATCATCTTGAATGTAATTAACAAATATAAAGCCGGCGGCTGCCGATTAAGCATATCAGACTTAATGCGGCAGCCGCTCTTATATATTCGTCTATTTTATTATAACCTTGCGGTATGTATCAAATCTTACCCACTTCGCAAAGAATTGCTTTTTTCCTTCCTCGTTAAGCCGAGAATATTCCTTAAGGAAATCCGAAACCTCCTCACCGCTTGCTGCAAGCACCTCAAAGCCCCTTCCGTTGACAACAGGCAAATTACTGTATTTATATTCCTCCGACGGGATAATTTCTTCAATAATTTTATCACGAACTTTAACGGCAACTCCGTCCCGAAGAATGATTATGTCAAAGCTGTCCGGATATTTATAGCTTTCGCCCTGAGTCGGAATCTCATCTCCGACAGTGTATGTCCTGTCTACGGGCTGGTATTTAAGAACATTAAGACTGCTGTTGTCATAATAAAATTCTTCAAAAATATCTCCTCTTGCTTCAAGCGTTCCCGATTTAAAGGAGGCTTTATCGGAAAATGCACCGCCCTTTTCGCTGAGATTTTCAACAACTCCGCAGGCGGATGTCATATTTGTTACACGGTTGATAAGTATTAATTCTCCAAGCGTTTTATGCTGTGAAAACAAATCAGCGACTATCGCCTCTGTCAGCAGAAGTTCGCAAACAGCAATACCGTTTTTCGTCAGACTTTCCGCCTGTATATGCTCGCCCGTATTTACATCAACCGCATATTTCAGCTTTGTGGGAATAGCAGATATAGTCTTTGTTCCAAGCTTTACGAGATAATCCCGACCTATGGTAAGAGGTTCATCATCCATCCACAAAAGAGAAACAGTAAGTCTTTTGTAAGGTGCGATATTTGCATTTTTGACTATAACGCACCCCCTTGAAACATCAACCTCTCTATCAAGAGTAATCGTCACGGGCTGACCGACAAAGGCGGCACTCTCCTCCTTGCCTGCAACGAAAATTGATTTTATCCTCGCTTTTTCATTGCTTGGAAGAGTGGTAATTTCTTCTCCGACGTTTATACCGCCTGCCTCAATCTGTCCCTGGAAGCCCCTGAATGTATGGTCGGGACGGCAGACTCTCTGCACGGGCATATAAAAACCTTCCTCTTCATTTTTGGAGTCCGTATCAACGACTTCAAGATATTCAAGAAGTGATATACCGCCGTACCACGGCATATTATCGGATTTAACAGTAACGTTATCCCCCTCTGTTGCGGATACCGGAATAATCTGCACACTGTCAAGGGAAAGCTCATTTTTAAGAATATCTATCTGACCCTGAATTTCGTCAAACCTTGTTTTGCTGTAATCAACTAAATCCATTTTATTTACCGCAAAAACAAAATAACGTATACCCATAAGCTTACATATTCTTGCGTGACGTCTTGTCTGCTTAAGAACACCCTGTGAGGCATCCACAAGGATAACAGCCAAATCGGCAAATGAAGCACCCACAGCCATATTCCTTGTGTATTCCTCATGACCCGGAGTATCGGCTACAATAAAGCTGCGGTTATCGGTCGTAAAATATCTGTATGCAACATCTATCGTTATACCCTGCTCCCTCTCCGCCATAAGTCCGTCAAG
>CANQAJ010000190.1 GCA_947589365.1 uncultured Clostridia bacterium
AGGAAAAATGACAGCCTTAATATTGATGTTGATGAGCTTATCAGACTTGCAAAATCGGAAAATGCCGATATGATAATATTTTCAAATCCCTGTAATCCGACCGGTCAGGGAATAAGTGCAGAACAGGCTCGCAAACTGGTTAAAGGTGTGGACTGCCTTGTTGTTCTGGACGAGGCATATATGGATTTTTGGGATGAAAGCCTTATAAGGGAAGCTTCCCGGTATGATAATCTTATCGTACTCAAAACCGCATCAAAGGCAGTGGGTTCGGCAGCAATAAGGCTTGGCTTTGCCATTGCAAATAAAACGATTACAACCGCTCTCAGGGCAGTAAAGGCACCGTATAATGTCAATACCGTTTCTCAGGAAATAGGAAGATGTATATACAGCCGCAAGGATATTCTCGATTCACGCAGAGAGGATATAATAAGAAATACCGCTCAGCTTTATAAGAACATTAAGAATATAACCGATAATTATAAGCTGCCGTTTAAGGTATATGAGCCGTGTGCGAATTTTGTATTTATTGAAAGCGATAAGTCATTGAGTATATATGAATTTCTGCTTGAAAACAGCATCGCCGTAAGGTATTTCAAAGGTGCGGATGCACTGAGGATAACAACCGGGAATGAAGAAGAAAATAAAGAATTTCTTGTTTTATTTGAGAAATTTATTATCGAAAACATACTAAAAAGAAATCGCTGAAAAAATGATTTGTTATATTTTGCCCGAAAATGTTTAAGTTTTTGTTATCAGGTATTTACAACGAAGAATTAATGATTTATACTTATTCATACGATATCGAAAGGAGTGCGGGATATGCGTACAGCTTTGGTTACAAGAGAAACAAAGGAAACCCGGATAAGCGTTGAGCTTAATCTTGACGGCGGAGAAGCGGATATAGATACAGGCATAGGTTTTTTCAATCATATGCTGACTGCCCTTGCCGTTCACGGAGGCTTTGGTCTGAAAGTCGAAGCGAAGGGCGACCTTAATGTTGATTGCCACCATACGATAGAGGATACGGGGATTGTCCTCGGTACAGCATTTTCACAGGCAATAGGTGATAAGAGCGGAATTGCCCGTTTCGGTTCGTTTTATGTTCCGATGGATGAGGCACTCGGCTTTTGTTCGCTTGATATAAGCGGCAGACCGTTCCTTGTTTTTGATGCGTTTTTTCCGGAAGAAAGAATCGGGGAGTACGATAGTTGTATGACAGAGGAATTTATGAGGGCATTTGCCTATAATGCCGGCATAACTTTGCACCTTAAGGCGATGTACGGAAAAAATTCGCACCACATTACCGAAGCACTGTATAAAGCACTTGCTCATTCACTGAAAGCCGCCGTTATTCAAACAGCAAGCGATAAACCGCTCTCGACAAAAGGAGTATTATGATATCGAATTTATGAAATTGACTTTTCAGGAAGGTTGATATATATGTTAGTTTTACCTGCTATTGATATTATAGATGGGAATTGTGTACGTCTTTACAGAGGAGATTATTCCACGGTTCATAAGGTTGCCGATAGTGTGATTGATACGGCTAAAAGTTTCGTTGAAGCCGGAGCACGTTTTATGCACGTTGTAGACCTTGACGGTGCAAAGGTCGGAGAAAGAAAAAATTCGGATATTATTCTTGATATACGCAAGAATTGCGATATAAAGATCGAAGTGGGCGGCGGAATACGCACAATGGAATCGGTCGAATTTTACCTTGAAAACGGTATAGACAGAGTAATACTGGGTTCTGCCGCAATAAAAAATCCTGATTTTGTACGTGAGGTCGTCAAAAAATACTCTTCAAAAATAGCCGTGGGAATAGACGCAAAGGACGGATATGTTTCCGCTGAGGGTTGGACGGATACTTCGGAGATAAAATATACCGAGCTTGCAAAGCGTATGGAGGATGTCGGAGTACAGTATATAATCTTTACGGATATTTCAAAGGACGGTATGATGAGCGGACCGAATCTTACAATGCTTGATGAATTGAAGGCTTCGGTTAAATGTAATATTATAGCTTCCGGCGGTGTTGCAAACCTTAAGGATATAATAAATTTGACCGACCTTGATATATACGGGGCAATATCAGGAAAGGCAATATATGCCGGAACACTCGATCTTGCAAGGGCAATTGAGGTTGCACACGCAGCAAAGCATAACGGAAAGGGAGCTAATCTGTGATGGGGAAGTTTGATTTCATTGAGGATTATTTTAAAAAATCCGAGCTTATTCCCGCCATTGTGCAGGAAGCATCAACCGGAGAAGTACTTATGCTTGCTTATATGAACAGAGAATCCATGCAGAAGACCTTTGAGACCGGTTATACATGGTTTTACAGCCGTTCAAGACAGGAACTGTGGAATAAGGGAGCAACCTCGGGTCATGTGCAGAAAGTGCTTGATATAAAGGGTGACTGCGATAAAGATACTCTGCTTATACTGGTTGAGCAGACAGGTGCTGCTTGTCATACGGGAAATCATTCATGCTTTTTTAATAATATATGGGAGGAATTTAAAAATGGGGAATAATAACGAGCTTTACGCTCTTTACGAAACAATAATGAGCAGAAAGGACGAAAAACAGGAGGGTTCATATACCTGTTATCTTTTTGAAAAAGGTCTTGACAAGATTCTGAAAAAGGTCGGAGAGGAGTGCAGCGAAACCATTATAGCTGCAAAGAACGGAGACAATAAAGAAACCGTTCTTGAAATATCGGATCTGATATATCACCTTTTTGTTATGATGGCACAGCAGGGAATAACCGTTGATGAGGTTATGGATGAGCTTGCAAAGCGCAGCCGGAAAACAGGCAATCTTAAGACTTTTCATCAGGTTGATAAGAATACCTGATTTGTGTATGTCAAATAAAGCTGAAACGGATCGTTTCCGGTTAGTGTATCGGAAACGATTTGTTTTTTTTATTTTATGTATAGATTTTCAGCAAACAAAATGATATAATAGTATAAAGAGCAGGCGTAAAGAGCAGGGAGGTGCCGAAAATGAACAGAGATGAAAAGATAGTAATGCTCAAGCTTGATATTATATTCAAGCGTATATTCGGAAATGAGAATAATAAGGATATCATAGCAGTGTTTATATCGGATTTGCTTGAAATTCCCCGTGAAAGCATAAAGGCGATTTATATTGATAACGTTGAACTGACGCCGGAATATTTTCAGCAGAAATTCAGCAGACTTGATCTTAAACTTAAGGTTGACGAGAGAATCGTAAATATAGAAATGCAGGTAAACAAGGATTTTGATTTCAATGAGAGAACACTGTATTATTGGTCAAAGATATACAGTGACCAGCTCAAGGCGGGCGAGGAATATGGTCAGCTCAAACAGACTATATGTATAAATATTACCAATTTCAATCAGTTTGACTGCAAGGATTATCATTCGCATTTCAAGGTAATGGAATCAACAAGACATGAAGTGTTATCAAATAAGTTTGCAATACATTTCTTTGAATTGAAGAAAATAAAATATGCCAAAAAAAATAAGCGTATGGAAGATTGGCTGAATCTTATAAATGCAGAAACGGAGGGTGATCTTATGGACATACAGAATACAAGTAAAATTCCCGAAGTACAAAAGACAATAGTAATGCTCAGGGAGCTGAGTGCGGATGAAAAGGTAAGGCAGGAAGCGTTTTATCGTGAAAAGCGTATTCATGATGAAGCAACTGCTTTGGGCGGAGCATTGCGTGAGGGAATAGAGATAGGCAGAGCCGAGGGCAGAGCTGAAGGCAGAGCCGAGGGCAGAGCTGAAGGCAAAGC
>CANQAJ010000191.1 GCA_947589365.1 uncultured Clostridia bacterium
TCGCTTTGATTTATTTCTTTTTTCATCCATATTTTGTGGTAAATTCGTCTGTCGTGATATTTACCCGGTACATCATTTCTGATGATAAGCTGTACCGAATAATATACCGTTCCTCCCGATGTAGTATTAACAAATGCCGATTTTATAATGCATTCATATTTTCCTTCCGGGAGCAAGTTATCGCTATTTGATATTCCGTTATAATTTGTTGCAAAACTCATAAAAATCAATCTCCTTTGATTAAATCTAATGCATCCCGGGTACTTCTGCAAATTCCTGCTATGGCACCTGATTTCTGCATTGCTTCAAGAAATGTCTGCTGTTTCTTGCTTATTCTTCCTGTCGGCGTCTTAACTTCAATAAAAACCGCTTTTCCGTCACTGTTTCGGAAACCGAATAAATCCGAAAATCCCGGTGGTACACCTGTGTCAAAATATCTTCCGTCAGGTGTATAACCTTTCCCGACATTAACCCTAAAGATTGTACAGTATGGTGATAATGCAGTTCTTATCTGATTCATTATGGTATGTTCATCCTGTGATTTTATATCATTCCCCTCCTCTTCGCCTGATAATATGCCCAGCCTCTCTTATATCCCTTGCGGCTTGCATATGCAAGTAATTCCTGATAACTGCTGCAGTCATCCGGGCTTTCATAATTAAGTACAAATCCCTCAACCTTATGTAATACTGCCTGAACCTCTTCTATTTTTTGCTGTGTATCCTTTACAAGTTCAAAGCCGCAAAACGGGCATATTCTTACAGGTGTACCGTCACTATTAAATGAAGAAAAAACCTTAAAGCATCTTGTGCAGCTTTTTATTTTAAAATCGCTCTGCTCGGTTTTTCTTGTCTTCTTTTTCTTTGCGTCAAGTTTCCATTCCCTGTGCTCATCCGGCAATCCGAATCTTGCATAATTCCCGACATGGTCAATTATTATCGCCCTCTTATCCTTTTTATACCTCATACACCTCATTGACTGCTGAATGTAAAGAGTAAGGCTTTTTGTCGGTCTGAGCAATATAACACACTCGCAGTCGGGAACGTCAAAACCCTCCGATATCAGGTCAACATTACATAGAATATCAATCTGCCTGTTCCGAAACATTTCAATTATTTTTTCTCTTTCCGCCTTGGGGGTACTGCCGTCAATATGCCTTGCGTCTATTCCTGCATTATTAAATGCCTGCTCCATTGCAAGTGAATGTCTTATTGTCGTACAATAGCAGATTGCCTGTTTTCCTTTGGCAAATTTATTGTAATTTTTTATAACATCACCGAAAACAGCTTTTTTAAGCATAACCCTTTCCGCACCCTTGCTGTCATAATCTCCGCGTGTCGTCTTAACATCTGTAAGATCTATCATTGACGGAGCATAGTAATCATACGGTGCAAGAAATTTATTATCAATAAGCCACTTTGCATCAACGCCAATAACAAGATCGTCATTAACATCTGCAAGACCCGATCCGTCAAGTCTTACAGGTGTGGCTGTCACACCGACACGCCGTGCTGACGGAAATGTTTCATAGATTTTCTTATAGCTTGCAGCCCTGCTATGGTGATTTTCGTCCGTTATAATGAGTGCAGGTGTTTTAATTTTTTTAAGCTGTCTGCTTACGGTTTGTACCATACCTATCTTGCATAGGCTCATATTCACACCCCAGTCTTTGAAGGTTCTGAATATCTGTTCACAAAGCTCTTTCCTATGTACGAGGAATAGTACCCTGTTACCTTTTTGAGTTGTCCTTTTGGCTATTTCGGCAACTATAATTGATTTTCCTCCTCCGCACGGAAGAACAATGCACGGTGCCTGCTTGCCATCTCTGTACGCCTGCTTAACCTCATCAATGAGTTCCTTTTGATATTCACGAAGCGGCATTATTCTTTACCTCTTCCTTTGCTTTTTTTGCACGGAATTCCGTTGCAAAGCATTTATAACAGAGCTTTTTACCCAGATGCTCAACCGAAGTTTTGATAATATGTTCGGCAGTTTGTCCGTTTTCGGAGATTATTACAGATTTACAGTTTTCGCAGCGTACCGGCTCAACACCCGTATTGAGCCAATCGGCAAGCTGACTTCCAAGCTCCGGAGTTATTATCTTACCGAATTTATCAAGAAAAGTTGTATCCTTAGAGGCAGTTGCAACATGGTTTCGTGCTATATCGAGTACGATGTCAAATTCATATTCCGTATCATCACGTTGAATAGGTGAAAGTCCAACCTTTACGGGCGACATTTTTCCTTTGTCATTTTCCTGCATTACATATTCCATTTTTGAACGCATTGTAATAATCGTGTGACAATCTGCTGCAAGGATCATATTAACAAGACTGTTCTGTTCCCGACCTGCTTCATTCCATGCCGTATAGCTGTTTTTTCCCGGTCGTTCAGCTATCCTGTCTTTAATTTCAAGTACGCCGCCCTCGTTGTTCCATGCATGAGAAAAGCTGTCAATAATCACTACACCGTCGCTTCCTACTGTCCTTGCACCCTCTTCAACAAATCGCTTGTACCTTTCGGGACTATACGGCGGCGGAAAGGCGGCATACAGAAATTCTCCTGTATTAAGGTCACTTCTGTTTGCGTAAAACCTCGCTCTTTCGTGTTCTGTATCTATTAAAGCTATTTTGCTCCAATCTTTAGTTATACCATAGGCTATGTAAAGTGCAGATAGTGTCTTGCCGGCTCCGCTGACACCGGTAAGTGCAAGACGGAGCTTTGCTTTTTTACGTGTTACTTTTTCAAACATTTTTTTCACCTCACTTTATAATCAGGCTCTGACTTCTGCCGAGAGATGCCCCCGGAAGTTTTCTGCCGTCCTGAAGGGCTTTTTTTACCGCTGTTTTTCCGATTGTCGGTTCACCGTAGTTAAGCAGATCATCCGCATTTTTCTTTGCCCATTGAATAAAGGCTTTTTCATTTTCAAACTGTGCCGATTCCGCATTATTACGGATACTTATTTTCGTCCTTGCGGTTTCTATCTTAGTGCGTTTTATTTTTTGCATACAGTCAAGCAGATATTTTTTAAGGCTGTTGAACTGATTTTCCTTGGATTTTTTTCTGCGTTCAAAGGCTGCCTTTTCCTTTTTGAGCATTTCAAGCTCACCGGCAACCTGTTTGATATAGCAGGCTATATTTTCGGCTTTAAGTTCAAATTCCTCCTCAACGGCATCAAGCGTATCAAACCATGCGGCCTGCATATCCGCCTTATACGCTTCAATATCGGGAATAACACTGCCATCATCATCTACGTACTGACCGTCCTCATTCTTCTGCGGCTCATAGTCTGCTATTGCGTCCAGACTGTCAAAAAGCTGCGCAAATTTTTCGGAATATTCGTAAAGTTTCATTATGTATCTGTCCTTTCCTGATTAGATATTCTTTATCAGCTCATCAAATCTGCTGACAAGTCCATTTGTTTTCTCAATGAAAAATGGTTTATCATCCACACTTCTGATAAAACCGATTATTTCATTGAAGGCGTTAATTGCATTTTTGTAATAAGCCTTAAATACCTCTTTTGTATCCGGCACTTCAACGGTAACGGTTTCAATCATTGTTTCGGATTTTTTCTCTTTCTGTTCCTGAAGCTCGTCATTTAACCTGTTTATTTCAGCCTGGTATTTTTTACGCTGTATCTCAAGATTGTTAGCGTGTTCCTGATCTGCTTCGGAAAGCATACGGTCAAGATTTTTTATAACCTGCTGTGCATCTCTATCCTGCGTAACATTGCTTTCAAGCTCTTGTATTTTTTTATGTGCTTCGTCCAGACGATCGGA
>CANQAJ010000192.1 GCA_947589365.1 uncultured Clostridia bacterium
CTATTCGGATTGTGGTAAATGATAAACCCTTATAAAGCTAATAAAGCACTGCACTCCGAAACAACACTTTACATCAAAGCTTAACAGCAACATAACATTGACTGTTGTCATCTCTGACACTTATATTATATGCTATAATTCAAGAAAAATCAAGTTTTTTTCAAATCATTTGAGTTGATCTTTTAACATAAACCTCATAAACTAAAGAAAGCCCTACATTTCTGCAAGGCTTCGATAGTCATATTTTTCTTTTCGGCTTTCGCTTAGTAGGACTCCGGCTCTTATGCAACCTCACAGAAGCTCCGCTTCGAATCTGCCTACTCAAACCCGAAACTTCATCACTTATCAGAGATGGTCAGAAAGTCTGCCATTCGTGACCAACCACTCATGCGGTTGTAGCATCGAAACAATCAACTTGTTCTTTGCTAATACTATTATTAGCCATCTTTCTGAAAAAGTCAATAATTTTTTACGGAAAATATAGAAAATAAAAGAACGATAATTTGTACAATACGGACAGCTAAGTTTTGAAAATTATTTGAGTTAATGAGCAGACAGAATAACTGTGATAAATTCAGATGTTAATGTAGTATGTTATCAAAAATATCTTTTCTTTTAGATTATGTGACATCGGGAAGATATTTAAGATAATGTAACCTTGCTGAATGAACAAAATTTGTTTTTTGAATATAAATCAGTAGCATATAGTGTTTACATTTCCCACAAAAAAACCACCTTAAACAAGGTGGCTTTTGGAGCATTTTCGTTCGGTAAAACCTACATCGGATTGAGGTAACACTGCACAACCCCTCCTGAAAGCTCAATGTACCGCTGCGTCCGATACAGCAATACACATCACAGCTTTACATATTCTCAAACGGAATATGTACCGGTGAGATTTTCAACCTGTATCAGGTAACAACAAACCTCACCTTTCAAAAATATTATATGCTATAATTCAGAAAAAATCAAGCCTTTTCTTTTAAGAACACTCACGTTTTTGTTCGCATGGACTAAAAAAGACCTTGTCCAAACAAGGTCTTTTAACAGTCATATTTTCTTTCAGCTATAAAGCCTACGGCAAGTCTGGAATCTATGCAACCATACTTGACTCAATGCATACGCCCTTGCCTCCCATACACATCTCAACGCCAAATGTACCGAATACTTACGAGTACACCGAAGTTCCAAAATGAACCGAATCACTAACCGTGACCACCCACCCTTGTGGCTGTAATAAACAGATTGTAAACATCTCTATTATGCTACACTCCATTTACTGATATTATTATATGCTATAATTCAGAAAAAATCAAGCCTTTTCTTTTAAAATTTCTGTTTTTGCCGGGTGTTTCAGTCACATATTTATATATCATAAATGCAGCCTGTATTTTATCTTAAATCCTTAAACGAGTTAGCTGCTTCTTCAATAATACTTGTGAGAATCTCTCTTGAAAATAAAACAGCGACTTTGTTCCCAAAGCCGCTAATTTACCATAATTTTTTTTCAGCTATAACAAAATAAGCTTATAGCCTGAGACAAGTCTGGATCGTTATGAAACCATCGACAGCTCCATGTATGTATTCTTGCCCGTACATACACTTCCACACTGAGTGTCCCCAAAGACTTATGAGGTATCACCGACTTTCGTCATATATATTATATGCTATAATTCATAAAAAATCAAGACTTTTTCAAAATTATTTAAATTGCGGAATTTCCGGCTTTTTGAAAATCACAGCATCTCTTATGAAATTTATTTTTTGTCAGGTGCTTCGGTCACAAACTTACTTATCTTATATGTATAAATGCAGCTTGTATTTCATTATGTATACGATAAAATAAAAAAGGCTGCGAATAAACACAGCCTTAAATCCTAATTCGCACGGTAGGGCTCCCGTCTCTTAACGCTCCAAATTATTTTATATGGTATGGCTCCCATCTCTTAACGCTCCAAATTCTTTTATATGGTATGGCTCCCATCTCTTAACGCTCCCAATTTAGCACGGCAAGGAATTGACCGCTGACAACACGTTTGATTGGACTACATTTACATCACAACGAAAACCAACCTCTTTTTGTCTCTATCATTATATGCTATAATCCAAAAAAATTCAAGTCTTTTTCAAAAATTTTTTCAACACCAAATGTAAATTTGTTTGTATTCCTATAATTAGCATTAGGAACACAGGTAAACCCTTTCGGCTCCTTTTCAAACCTCTTCAAAAAGTCAATATATTAGTCTTTTATGTAATGAAAAAGGAGGAAGAACAAGCCTTCCCCCTTAGATTCAGATTGCTTTCGGTCTACACTCATAGTGGTTAGCACTAATAGTCACAGTCTACACTCATAGCGGTGAGCACTAATAGTCACAGTCTACACTTATAGTGGTGAGCACTAATAAAATGTGCAATCAACATTCGTCAGGCTCTATTATATGCTATAATCCAAAAAAATTCAAGTCTTTTTCAAAATTATTTATTTGTATGCAATTTGACAATTTATACATCTTTAATGCTAAACAGTATAAAAAAAGCGACTCAATTAAGAGCCATTTTTCTATCGTAATTTTCTTTCAGCCGCAGCCTATGCAAGTCTGGTTTATTACGAACCACTTATAGCTCCGTGTATGGTCTGCCTTGCCCGAGCATACACTTCAACACTAGGCGTCCTCATTATCCCTTGAGCGACTACCGACAAATGAAAATCATTCGCTATTGATATTATATGTTATAATCCCCAAAAAATCAACCCTTTTTTCAAAATTATTTAAATTGTGGAATTTCCGGCTTTTTGAAAATCACAGCATCTCTTGTGGGATTTTTTGTCAGGTGCTTCGGTTACGAACTTACATATCTTATCTGTATAAATGCAGCTTGTATTTCATTATGTATACGATAAAATAAAAAGACTGCGAATAAACACAGCCTTAAATCCTAATTCGCACGGTAGGGTTCCCGTCTTTAACCACTCCCGATTATTTTATATGGTGGGGTTCCCATCTTTAACCACTCCCAATTATTTTATATGGTAGGGTTCCCATCTTTAACCACTCCCAATTTAGCACGGCAAGGAATTGACCGCTGACAACACGTTTGATTGGACTACATTTACATCACAACGAAAACCAACCTCTTCTTGTCCCTATCATTATATGCTATAATCCAAAAAAATTCAAGTCTTTTTCAAAATTATTTATTTTGTATGCAATTTAACAATCCTATACATACTTAAATTTCTTTAATGCTAAACAGTATAAAAAAGCGACTCAATTAAGAGCCGTTTTTTTATCGTAATTTTCTTTCAGCCGCAGCCTATGCAAGTTTGGAATATTACAAACCATTCGCGGCTCCATGTATGCCCTCCCTTGCCGGACCATACATTTCATCACCGGGCGTCCTCGATGAACTACGAGCGACTGCCGACAAATGAAAATCATTCGCTGTTAATATTATATGCTATAATCCCCAAAAAATCAACTGCTTTTTAGAATTTTTAATATGTGCAATAAAAAAACCTGCCCCCATAACCCGGTTGCAGGATTCTTTAACTTATATTTTGTAGGCGGAGGATGTACCGATCCTCAAGTTGATCTCAATTGTGTCCGAGCCTACTCTCTTTCACAACTTCAACGATCTATACGAAACGCTACGACTATCAAGTTTCGTCGCTCCGTTCAATAGCACCAAGCTATCTGATCAGATAAGACTCGTTTAATTTACGGTACAATAAATATAAA
>CANQAJ010000193.1 GCA_947589365.1 uncultured Clostridia bacterium
GCACCTCCTATTGCGGCAAAATATACAACGCCGTTCTTTTTCATGGACTCGACAACTTCTTCACTCCTTGCACCCTTTCCTATCATGCCCTTTAAGCCTCTTTCAAGCAGCACGGGAGTGTATTTATCCATTCTGTAGCTTGAAGTCGGTCCTGCCGGTCCGACAGCGTGACCGGGTTTTGCCGGAGCCGGACCTACATAATATATTACTTCTCCGCTGATATCTACGGGTAACGGCTTTCCCTGTTCAATAAGCTCAAACAGCCTTTTATGTGCGGCATCTCTGCCCGTGAGCATTGAGCCTGTTATAAGTACGCTGTCGCCTGCTTTTAGCTCTGCTATAGCCTCATCTGTAAGCGGTAATGTAATTTTCTTAGCCATATTATTGCCCTCCTTAAATTTCAGCTTCCTTATGCCTTGCCGCATGACAGCATATGTTTACTGCTACAGGCATTCCGGCTATATGTGTCGGGAAATATTCTATGTTTACGCCGAGAGCTGTATTATCTCCGCCGAGCCCTGCCGGTCCGAATCCCATTTTATTTATTTCCGAAAGAAGCTCCTCTTCAAGATCAGCATATCTTTTGTCCGGATTATATGTATTTATCGGTCTGAGTGTGGCTTTTTTGGCAAGCATAGCCGCTTTTTCAAATGTACCGCCTATTCCTATTCCTACTACTATCGGAGGACAAGGATTAGGTCCTGCGTATCTTACCGTATCAAGAATGAAGTTCTTTACTCCCTCAATACCGGCAGATGGGGTAAGCATTTTTACGGCAGACATATTTTCACTTCCGAACCCTTTGCAGCCGGCAAGGATTCTTATTTTATCACCGGGTACTATTGTTGTATATATTATTGCCGGAGTATTATCTTTTGTATTAATTCTGTCGAAAATCGGGTCGTCTACTACGGATTTTCGCAGATATCCGTCTATGTATGCCCTTCTTACGCCTTCCTGCACGGCATCCTCAAAGCTGCCGTTTTCAATAACTACCCTTTCTCCGTATTCGACAAACAAAACAGCCATTCCGGTGTCCTGACAAATGGGAACTTCCTCATCAGCGGCTATTTTGTTGTTTTCAATAAGCTGTGCAATAACGTTTTTTCCTATGGGGCTGCTTTCAGTATTTTCTGCATTTTTCAGTGCATCCGAAATATCTTCGCCGATATAATAATTCATATCCGTATAAAGCTTCTTTACCGTTGCCGTTATTTCGGCTGCATCAATTCTTCTTATTTCCATTTTTTCTCCTCCGTCACCTCATTAATTTTTTTAATATAATAAATTATAGAATAATTTGTATTTTTTTTCAATGCTTAAATCTTTTATTATGTCAGTATTCTTAAAACTTAATTAATATAAGTTAAAATATACAGATGAAATCGGAAGAATCTGAGAGTTTTACACAAAATCCGCAGATATTACAATGATAATCTTGACATAATGTTCATAAAGTATTAAAATATATATTAACAGATTATTAATTTATGATTAATTTTTTATTATGATTATAGGAGTGTAATTATGGCAGGAGATAAAGTGCAACTGCTTGAGGAAAAAAATATACATCTGTGGTTCGGAGGTTCACCGATTGTTCTCTGTACTATGAAGCTTGAGCTTAACAAGAAGGTAGGGGCAATTCTCGCTTATGCTAAAATGTTGAATGTTCAGCCCGAACATATACGGGAGGTAGTGTTTGACCTTATCTGCTATGATTCGGTAAGATTGATTGTAGATACTATTGAAAATTGTAAATTTACAGGTCTTGATATACCGAGAAACGGCGTTTTCGGTATGGACGTTCCTATAAGAGTCAAGAATCCTACAACAAGGAATATAGAGTTTGTTATTAAATCCGTAACCACAACAAGCGGTGAAACCTGGCAGAATGAAAACGGAATAAGATTTAATATGAGTCTTGAGCAGAAAAGTCTTATCAATGTGCAGGGAGATCTGAACAGACAGTTCTTGGATAATTGTACACGTGACGGTATTGACTATACAAGACTGATATTTCAGCCGGTGTTTAATGCTTCGTATTGGCTTTGTGCCTGCGGTGCTTTGAACTGGAGTGATGAGCCTGTATGCTGTGAGTGTAAGGTTCAAAAAAAATGGCTTTATGACAATATACAAAGCGATTTGTTGAGAAGTCAGGATAACCAAAGAAAAAATGCTGCGGCAAGAATGAGAAGAGAAGTTGAAGAAAAAGAAAGACGGGAGAAAGAACATAATAGGGAAACCTACGAAAAGAGAAAGGCGGAATATGAAAATCAGCTGAAAAAGCAGAAAAGCAGAAAAAATGAGAAGAGGTTTATTCTTGTACTGGTTGTGATTCTTTTATTTGCAAGCGGTGGTTTTCTGTTCTTTAAATACGGACTGCCCTACATTGATTACCAGGATGCGGTTATGAGTATGAACAGAGGAGAATATGATGAAGCGGCAGAAAAATTTGATAAAATGAAAGGGTATCGTGACAGTGATGAGCTGAAAATTGAATGTATATATAAAAAGGCAATTGATAAATTCTATGCAAGAGATTATGCCACGGCTGCACAGTTGTTTTCGGGAATAGGATCATATAAGGATTCGACTCAGATGTATACAGATTCTCTGCTCGGTATGGCGGACGGCTACCTTGAGCAGGAAGACTATATTCAGGCGTATTCTGTTTATACTCAGGCCGGATTTGATTACAGCACTAATGATAATGCAAAAAAATGTGCGGAATATATTTATAAGGAAGCGTGCGAAGATCTTGAAAATAATCATATGAGAATTTCATATGAAAAGTTTGCCGAGCTGGGTGATTTCAAGAAAAGTACGGAGTATGCCATGGAATGTCAATACCGCCTTGCAAACCGCTCTTATGATAGAGGAGAATATAAGTCGGCGATCGATACATATACAAGCATTGCAGAATATAAGGATGTGGGCAAAAAGCTTAAAAAGCTCGAGGTTCTTTCAATAGTTTTAAGTGCATCACCGGATGTTGATACACCGGCAGCATGGGATGTTTATGATGTTGACTGCCCGGAGTGCGGAAGTAATGCTCAATATATGCTTGAGTTTTATCAAAACGGTAAATATAAATTTAAGGTGGTTTGTGAAAACGATTGCGAAATTGAGGATATGACAGGGAAGTTCAAGATTGAAGATAAAACCTTTTATTTGTCAAATTATATCAGGGGAATTCTGATATGGGAAGAGGCGGCAAACATAAAGAGTGTAAAGCAGGATGAACAAAGCGTTGAGGGAAAGAATACTGCGATTGTTATGACCGATCCTTTTAATCAAAAAAATAAGAAGGCGATAACTTTATACGGAAATAATATTTCCGATAATACGATTTCCATAGCATGATTAAGCAGACATACCATATAATGAATTAAGAAGGCCGGATATCCTTAACAGGTTATCCGGTTTTTTACGCAGTGTTGCACTCGAATGGCAAAGCATTGAACGTGATATAATCGTCCGAGATTTAGAAATATGGTAAATATAAATAAAAAAACAGGTAAACATGGAGAAATTGAATGCAATCTATAGAATTGCAAAATAAATATTGACAAAAGAATGTCGATGTGGTAATATAAATAAGCTGTCGCACGAAAGACCGGTAGCAAAGACAGGCGGGAGCCTTGATCGGAGCCGGGTTGAGCGAAGAAAAACGAAAAAGCTTTGAAAAA
>CANQAJ010000194.1 GCA_947589365.1 uncultured Clostridia bacterium
TTTGTAATGGTTGCTTTGAGTTGGTATGTATCTCCGACTCCTTTTGTAAGTTTATTTGTGTTCAGTTTTACAGATTTCGGTGCATTTTTAACACTGACCGTACATTTTGCCGTTTTTCCGTTGTGTGTTTTTACTGTGATAACAGCCGTACCGACCTTTTTCGGTGTAATTTTTCCTTTGCTGTTTACGCTTACAATGCGGGAATTACTGCTTGACCATTTTAGGGTTGTCAGTGTATTTTTTGTAATGGTTGCTTTGAGTTGGTATGTATCTCCGACTCCTTTTGTAAGTTTATTTGTGTTCAGTTTTACAGATTTCGGTGCATTTTTAACCCTGACTGTACATTTTGCCGTTTTTCCGTTGTGTGTTTTTACTGTGATAACAGCTGTACCGACCTTTTTTGGAGTTATTTTCCCGTTTTTGTCTACTCTCACTACATTTGAATTACTGCTTGTCCATGTAAGGGAGGTACTTACGTTCTTTGGCGAAATATCAGCCTTAAGTTGATAGGTATCACCAATGCCTCTCGAAGCGGTATTCCTGTTAAGTTTAATAGAGGCTACATTATCCGTAACCTTTATTACACAATAAACCGTTACATTTCCCATTCCCTTTATTTCTGTTATTGCATTTTTGGGAGGTGCGGAATGCCAGAAACGGTCGGATGTTCCGTCACCGTAATAAATACCTGTGTGGTGATAGTTGCTGATTGTCGTTTCACCGTTTCCGACATACATCCAGATAATATCACCCTTGCTCAGTACTCCGGATTTAAGCATTGCAGACTTTGAAGAAAAGTAATAACGCTTGATATCATATAAGTTATAGAGGCTGTACCAGGTGTAATTGTCACTGTCGGACATTGACGGCAGCTTTACTCCTGTTTTTGTATAATATTCACATCTTCCGCCGTTATGGTTTCCTTTGAATTTGCCCCCCGGACACGACTTATAGAGTATATGCCATATGAATCCGGTACAGTTCATGCCTTTTTCTTTTGCTTTGTCAAGGTGACCGTATGGCAAAGTGCAGTCGCCTGTCGGATTGCGGTGGTCAAAGGGCATATATGGAGTTCCGATGTAGTAATTATCCTTATCGTGACTTTCAAGCCACTTCAGATAATAATTATAGTCCAATCCGAGAACCTCCGACAGGGTTTTACTGCCGCGACGAAGTCCTCCGGTATTGGTTAATCCGGTGGTTTTAGGTGTAACGGATGTTTTTACTGATGATAAAACTAAATTTGTACTTATATTATTTCCCGAAAAATTTACCGCAGCGGCTGTCATTTCCGATACGCAGGCTGCGGTAACTGCTATAATAATTGACAATATAACGGATATCGTTAATTTAAACTTATTTTTCACATTATCTTCCTTTCAGATTTATAAAATGAATCCCATAAAAATTTATCATAATCATAGATAAATATATACTTCCCAGATGTGTTATAAGAAAAACCGTATTATTTCTTCAATACTTACCGGAAAAAAATTATTTGCATCTACGCCGACATCATATCTCTGTATACCGTTTTTCTTATTTTCGCAGTTATAGTCAGCCTTATTATGCTGATGTCCGTGAAGATGAAAACTTCCTCTATAAAAGCCATCCCATTCAAGAAACGGATAATGGCAAAGTATAAAATATGTTGAATTATAGTTTATGGTTTTATAATCACTGATGGATTTAAAAGATGTCTGTTAAATGAGGGAGATCTGATAAAGCGGTCGTGGTTGCCCCTTATCAGGTGTTTTGTTCCTTTGAGCTGTGACAGGATTTCCTCTGCATACTCTGGACTTTTCATGGTAAGATCCCCTAAAATATATACCTCGTCATTTGCATTAACCTTATTATTCCAATTGGCTATAAGCCTTTTATTCATAATTTCCGAATTTGGAAACGGTCTTCCGGTGTGCTTTATTATATTATCATGATAAAAGTGCAGGTCTGACGTGAAATAAATCAATTATATCGCTCCTTTCTGTTTGGCACTGCCTATTGTTTGTGGGCATCATGATTATACTACCTGAAAGAGATAGAATTTGAGGTATTCTGTTTCGGGGACATTATACAGAACAGGGTGGTCGGGAGATTGTTGTCTGTATTCTATTCTTCTCAGTGAAACATGAGCATCAAGTGCCGCTTCTCTGAGCATTTTTTCAAACAGTCCCTCGGACATGAAATGCGAGCATGAACAGGTCGCAAGGTAACCTCCCATGGGCAGAAGTTTCATTGCCCGAAGATTTATTTCCTTATATCCACGGTAAGCGGATTCAATAGTTGCCCTTGATTTTGTAAATGCGGGCGGGTCAAGGATAATAAAATCATAGCCCTCTTTGCCTGTCATTGATGAAAGAAGGTCAAAAACATTTTCGCATATAAAACTCATTTTGTCGGAAAGATTATTCATTTCGGCATTTCTTTTTGCCATATTAACAGCGTCCTCGGAAATATCCACGGCACAAACCCTTTCAGCACCACCGAGTGCCGCATTAAGTGCAAATGAGCCTGTATGAGTAAAGCAGTCAAGAACCTTTCTGCCCTTGGCGATTTTTGAAACGGCAAGACGGTTATATTTCTGGTCAAGGAAAAATCCGGTTTTCTGTCCGTTCTCAAAATCTACATTATACCTGATTCCGTTTTCCGTGATTATAACGGAGGTGCTTTCGGGAACAGGAATACCCTCAAGCGGATAAAAGCCCTTGCCTTGCTCCATGCCTTCAAGCTCACGCACACGTACATCATTTCTTTCAAATATTCCTCTTATATTATATCCGTCCTCGGTCAGTACCTTATAAAGAAGCGGAAAAATTATATCCTTGCGTTTCTCAATTCCGAGGGAAAGCGTCTGTGTTACGAGTATATCGTTAAATTTATCAACCGTAAGTCCGGGGAAAGTATCAGCTTCTCCGAAAATAATGCGACAGCAGTTGAGGTCATTTCCCATAACGGTTTTTCTGTATTCCCAAGCATATTTTATTCTTCTCTCGAAAAATGCACTGTCAAATTTATCGTTTGCATTTTTTGAAATAAGTCTTATACGTATTTTGGAGTTGCTGTTATAAAATCCCGAACCGATAAATCTGCCCTTGCGGTTTATGACATCGACTACATTCCCATCGGTCGGGTTGCTATCTATGGAGCGGATTTCTGTATCGTATATCCAAGGGTGTCCCTTAAGCAGACTTTCCTCTGCCTTTTTTGATACTTCCGCGACTGTATAATTTCTTTTCTTAAACGACATAATATTCCCCTTATTGTTGTAGCGGCGTGCCGGCGGGGTGCCGGCGGCGTGCCGCCGCTGTCAGTTCGTAATTAGTTTTTTTAGGTCAATTAATCTATGGCTCGACCATAAATTTACTCGATGAACAAGCGGCGTGCCGCCGCTGTCAGTTCGTAATTAGTTTTTTAGGTCAATTAATTCATGGCTCGACCATAAATTTACTCGATGAACAATAGATAAGTTTGTCATTTGCGGATGCGGAAAGCCTCGCAAGAGGCTTTCACGACACTTTCTTACGCACGCCGACAGGCAAACTACCGCCGCGTGAACGCACATACCGTCAATAAATCAGAGCGAACGCAGTGAGCGGCGGCGTGCCGCCGCTGTCAGTTCGTAATTAATTTACTCAGGTAAATTAATCTATGGCTCGACCAT
>CANQAJ010000195.1 GCA_947589365.1 uncultured Clostridia bacterium
TGTTCCAAAGGCTGCAAAATAGTTTTCTCCATATCAAAACAATGTATACGATGTGTAAGCAGGGACTCACGCAGAATATCCTGATAAATTTGCCCTAACTGACTGCTCTGTGATAGAAGCTGCCGCTGTTTTTGCAGAATGGTTGTGACATTCTGTTCAATACAGAATAAATGTTGTTTTGCTTCAGCTATTTCAGAGGTTTGTTTTTCTGTAAGTGCAGTCTGTTCTGCAATTTGACTGTTGGCACGAGCCAATGTTCTTCTGATTTCCTGCATTGTTTCATATTCATCATGCAGCATAGCATGAATACTGTGTATCATGGTATCATATTCCTCACCGGAGGTACTGCTCTGATCATATCGGAGCCGCCGCTCGAACAAAAGTATTTCACTGCGTTTTTCATTAAGCATACGAATAAGTGCCGAACTCTGTGCCGAAGCTTCCGAATAATTTCCTTTTTTTATCAGTTTTTCAAGACGGATTTCCTCCATCTGAAATCCCAGCTCATCATCTACTTCTTTGGAGCGGAACAGCATATCAAAGCCTTGTTTTTCCAGAACATAGCAAATTTCATCATCCTCATCAACCATATCCTTGATTAAACGCACGGACTGACTTTTCATCTTTCCATCCGTATATTCCATTATGCCGAATGAAAAACCTTCTCCTTTATTCTGAAGAATATCCTTTACTATATACCGTGTAAGCTCACGCAGCTGCTCGGGGCTGAAATGTTTCTGATAACACGGAAGAATATCCGATAAAAACATTTCAATATCTTCAAGTGTACATTTTCTCTCATCAGTAAGAGTGCGTTCCATAATATGTATAAGTACGGAAAAAATGATATTATCCATTTCGTTTCCATCAAAACGGCTTTCTATTTCCCGGTTGCGGTTTCTTCTGCATAACACCGAAGCAATACAGGCAACCAGTTCCATTCGTTTTGAAAAGCCTTCTAAATATGGTATCATACGGCACACTCCTATCTGCTGTGTGATTTCAGAATTTGATAATTCAGAATTTCCTGTGGGATATAGTACCCGTTTTCCATAAGCATTTGCAGCCTTGCAGCGGTATTTTCCGGAAAGCAGCTGTAAAATTCCTCGGAATGTGCAGGATATTTCTGCTGCTTTCTGATACGGTACATATTCTTATCATGTACCTGTACGAGCCGCTGCTCAAACAGACGGAGCATTTCCCGATATGCGGGCAGAAACGGCTGTATCTTTAATGTTGTATTCAATTCTCTGACCGCAAGAAAAAAACCTATTCCCTCGGGATCGAGATCTCCCCAGTAAAATACCGTGCCATCAAAAACTCTGTCAAGATTCAGATATTCTTCAAGAGAGCTTGCTTTGTTTGTAATCTTATTTCCCTCTCCGTACAAAAGGCAGTCCACAGGGGTATCAAAAAAGCAGTATGTCCCGTATTCAAGCATAAGCTTACGCATTGTAAACCATGAATCTTTGTTCTCTATAACCAGAACATTTGCAGGTGCAGATATTCTGCGATACTCAAAAAACGGTTCCGGTGTCGGATAAGTATTCAGATGTTCCCATATGCCGCATTTCTTAAGCAGTGCAATATGTTCTTTTTTATCCAGTATTTTTTCGTTTCCCCAAATCTCATAGGCACGTTCATTTTCGGACATAGGAGAACATAAGGTTTCGGAATGGTTTTTTAAAAATTCGCTCAGCGGATATAAAATCTCACGGTTTTGTACATATCTGTCAGGATTTTTGCGTAATTGCTCCGTATTAATCCGATAATGCAAAGAATCAATTTCCTGCAAAACAGAACTATTGTCCGTTTTCTGAGGAAGAATACGATATTTTTTATACAGCGGCGGATTAAGACCATTCTGTTTGCTTGCTATAATCGGTGAAATAATTTTAAGCTGTTCCAGTTGTGCTATGAGATACAAAAGATCATCATAGGAACTGACCTGAAAAAGTTTTTCCAGTGTCAGCAGGTCGAATTTACTTTGATTAAGTGAACGCAATTTTGAAATTACATTTTCTATATTCACTGACATAATTTGCTCCCGTCTGCCATTTTTTGCCTTTATGTACATTTTACCATAGCTTAATTTAAAATTCAATATATATGTAATAATATGTGATTTTTTATTGCACGATAAATTGTACTATCATTTAAGCCGGTACATCTATTATCTGTAATTTCCTCTTCTCCGCTTTCTCCCTAAACTTTGCTGCTCCGCCTGTCACCTTATACACATAGCAAACTGCAAAATCAGAATGCTGTACCATCCAATCATTCCTCTTGCTGATAGCAAATTTCTTCGGAACAGTTTCCAAACCATCAGGGAAGAGAGTATCCTCGCCGTACACATCTTTGATATGTTCATCAGGCATATAAGCGAGAACTACGGTGTATCTGATCTGCGGATATTTTGCTTTCAACTCTTTCAGAACTGAATATACCATGCTGTCAAACTGTCCCTGATGACCGACATAGAACTCTGTAACACAATCAACAGTTATTAGTTTTTCAATTATTGCTGTCAGCCTTGGTCTGATATTGTGCGTAACTTCACGATGTCCGAAGAAGCAGCAAGTCTTTTCTTTATTATTCATAATGTTTCCTCCATAATAGGCAATGCATTGCCTATTATGGTATCACACGTTGCCTATATTTTCAATAAAAATTTCATATCCTAATAATAGTAGAAACTATTATGGAGGTGACGATGTTGAATACTGTAACAGCAGTTAAGAACAGAATATTGCAACTATGCGGTGAAAGAAATATTACTATAAACAAACTTGCAAATATATCCGCATTGCCGCCATCATCCGTTAAAGCTATTCTTTATGGCAGAAGTAAGAATCCAAAACTGTTGACAATAAAGATTATCTGTGATGGTCTTGGCATTACGCTTGCAGAGTTTTTCGACACAGACGAGTTTAATAATCTTGAACAGGAAATAAAATAGCAGGAGCATCAGCCTTTGTGATTAAGGTCCGGTACTCCTGCTTTCGTTTGTTTATTCCATTTTCAAAACCCGACAACCGCATAACCCTTGCAGCGATCGTTTTAACAAGGCTTTGCTTGAAAAAAGTGAATGTGATCTATAAAAATCCCCAAATAGTAAAAAGACGATGGACGAAATAGTCTGCCCGTAAATGCAATAATATGCGATTTTTCTATTGTACAATAAATTGCACTATCATTTAAGTCAGTACATCTATTATCTGTAATTTCCTCTTCTCCGCTTTCTCCCTAAACTTTGCTGCTCCGCCTGTCACCTTATACACATAGCAAACTGCAAAATCAGAATGCTGTATCATCCAATCATTCCGCTTTGATATAGCGAACTTCTTCGGAACAGTTTCCAGACCATCAGGAAAAATAGTATCTTCACCATACAATTCTTTTATATATTCATCAGGCATATATGCAAGAACAACAGTATATCTTATCTGCGGATACTTCGTTTTCAATTTTTTCAGTATAGAATAAACCATACTGTCAAACTGTCCCTGATGACCGACATAAAACTCCGTTACATTGTCCTCAGTAATCAGTTTTTCGATTATTGATGTTAATTTCTCTCTGATATTGTGCGTAACCTCACGGTGTCCGAAGAAGCAACAAGTTTTAGTCTTTTCCATATATATCACCTATTCAA
>CANQAJ010000196.1 GCA_947589365.1 uncultured Clostridia bacterium
TTATGAATAGCCATGTATCAATTCCCCTTTCATTCGTTATTTCAAGTGCCTGCAGCGTGCCGGCGGCGTGCCGCCGCTGTCAATCCGGCGGCGTGCCGCCGCTGTCAATCCGTAATTAGTTTTCTCAGGCGAATCAGTCTATGGCTCGACCGTTAATTTACTTGATGAACAAGTAATGAGTTTGTCATTTGTAGTTGCGGAGCCGGCGGCGTGCCGCCGCTGTCAATCCGTAATTAGTTTTTTTAGGTCAATTAATCTATGGCTCGACCGTTAATTTACTTGATGAACAAGTAATGAGTTTGTCATTTGTAGTTGCGGAGCGGCTCCTCGGAGCCGCTCTCGACACTTTCTGCCGCATTCCGTCAGGCAAAAACTAATTATCGCGGAAACGGACTACCCTCCACTATAAACAAAGCGAACGCAGTGAGCGACCCCGCGAACATGCCTGCGGGGGTTCCCCCGCACTCCGCAAAGGCTTGACCTAAAACTGATGTTTTTCTAATATTTAATTAAGGAATCTGAAATGGATTTTATGTACTCCCCTACCGGCTCAACACTCTCTCTGCCGTACTTCGCAATAATTTTTACAATCGCACTTCCGATTATTATTCCGTCCGCCTCTGCGGACATTTTTTTCGCCTGCTCGGGTGTCGATATTCCAAATCCTACGGCACACGGGATATCCGATACGGCTTTCGCCGCCCTTACTATCTCACCGATATCCGTTGTTATCTCACTTCTTACACCTGTTACTCCCAATGATGATACAACATACAAAAATCCCTCGGCTTCCGATGCTATTTTTGCAATTCTGTCCTGTGAGGTTGGTGCTACAAGTGATACAAGCTCCAATCCGTATTTCCTGCAATACGGCAAAAGTTCTTCCTTTTCCTCATACGGTACATCAGGTACAATCAGTCCGTCTATGCCTATCTCACTGCACCTTTTCGTGAATTTCTCCGTTCCGTAACCGAAAAGTACATTACAATAGGTCATGAATACAAGCGGTATCCTGATATTCGGTCGTATTTTTTCTACCATGTCAAATATCATTTCCGTTGTAACTCCGCCCGAAAGTGCCCTCAGATCCGCCTCTTGTATAACAGTCCCCTCGGCTATCGGATCGGAAAAAGGTATGCCTATCTCTATAAGGTCAACTCCCTTGTCCACCATTTCATATATGAGTTTTTCGGTTGTTTCAAGATCAGGGTCGCCCGCTGTTAAAAATGCTATAAATGCCTTTTTGTTTTTAAATGCTTCTTTCAGCTTAATCATGTAAATCTACCCCCCTGTATCTTGCTATCGCCGCAACATCCTTATCTCCTCTGCCGGATATATTTATTACGATTATCTTATCCTCTCCCATTGTCGGGGCAAGCTTTAATGCATAAGCTACGGCATGGGCGCTTTCTATTGCCGGAATAATTCCCTCCGTGCGTGAAAGATACTCAAATGCATTAACCGCTTCGTCATCTGTTATCGGAACATATTCCGCTCTGCCGCTGTCCCTGAGATTAGCGTGCTCAGGTCCTATTCCCGGATAGTCAAGTCCTGCTGAGATCGAATATACCGGAGCAATCTGTCCAAATTCATTTTGACAGAAATATGACTTCATTCCGTGGAATATTCCGAGCCTGCCGTTTGCCATTGTTGCGGCATTTTCGGGTGTATCAACACCTCTTCCTGCCGCCTCACAACCTATAAGACGTACTTCCTTATCTTCAATAAAATTATAAAATGCACCTATTGCATTACTTCCTCCGCCAACACAGGCAATAACCGCATCGGGAAGTCTGCCCTCTTTTTCCAGTATCTGACTTTTTATCTCACGGCTTATAACCGCCTGAAAATCTCTTACCATTGTCGGGAACGGATGAGGTCCCATTACAGAACCGAGTACATAATGTGTATCGTCAATTCTTGATACCCACTCTCTGAATGTTTCGTTTACCGCATCTTTAAGCGTCATTGTCCCACTCGTAACCGGATGTACCTTTGCACCCAAAAGCTCCATTCTGTATACGTTAAGAGCCTGCCTTTCGGTATCAAGCTTACCCATGAATATTTCACATTCCATACCCATAAGAGCCGCAACCGTTGCTGTTGCAACACCGTGTTGACCTGCTCCTGTTTCAGCTATAAGTCTTGTCTTGCCCATCTTCTTTGCAAGCAGTGCCTGACCCAGTGCATTGTTTACCTTATGTGAGCCGGTATGATTTAGATCTTCTCTTTTCAAATATATCTTAGCACCGCCGAGATCCTTTGTCATTTTTTCGGCATAGTATAGAAGTGACGGTCTGCCTGCATATTCGTTATACAGTGCCGTAAGCTCCTTGTTGAACTGCTCATCATTTTTATAGTAATTATATGCCTTTTCAAGATCATTGACGGCATTCATAAGCGTTTCGGGAATATACTGACCGCCGTGTATGCCGAATCTACCCTTTGACATTTTCTTCACTCCTGACTGTATTTACTAAATTTATTATCTTATCTTTGTCCTTTTTTCCGTCGGTTTCCGCACCGCTGCTTACATCAAGACAGTATGCTCCGAATCCCAGTGCAGCCCTGATATTGTCCTCATTAAGACCGCCCGCAAGAAAAAAAGGCTTATTTATCTTTGGTATGATATTCCAGTCGAATACCTCACCCGTACCGCCTATCATATTCTTTTTATAGGTATCGAGCAAAAGATAATCAACATCAAGCTTATCCGCAGACAAAATATCATCTCTATTCTTTACGCTTACTGATTTTATTACAGGTTTATCCGTATGACTGCGTATATAACCTATATATTCACTGTCCTCTTTTCCGTGTAACTGTATTATATCTATTATTCCGCTGTCTGCAAGACTCAATACCTCGTCTGCACCATTATCAAGGAATACTCCTACCGCCTTTATTTGGGGATTAAGCATAGACTTAAGCTTTTTTGCTGTTTCATGCGTTACTGTACGCTTTCTTCCCTTTGCAAATACAAAGCCTATGTAATCGGGTTTCGCAAAATTTACTGCCTCTATATCCTCGGGTCGCATAAGACCGCATATTTTTATTTTAGTCATTATTATTCCCCCGAAGCTCATCAAGCATTGCTTTCTTATCCTTTGCCCTCATAAGTGTTTCTCCGATAAGTACGGCATTGACCCCCGACTGTCTGAGATTCTCTATATCCTCCGCACTCTTTATTCCGCTTTCGGCAACAAAGGTTATATCATTCGGCACAAGACTCCTCAGTCTTATACAGTTATTGATATCTACCTTGAAGTTTTTCAGATTACGGTTATTTACCCCTATAAGTCTTGCACCTGCCCTAAGAGCCGATTTTATCTCATCTTCATCATGTGTTTCCACAAGTGCCGAAAGTCCGAGATTGTCGCATATATCTATATATTCCCTTATGGTATTTGTATCAAGCAGGGAGCATATAAGCAAAACAGCCGAGGCACCCAAGGTTGCCGCCTGATATATCATATACTCATCAACCGTAAAATCCTTGCGTATTATCGGTATATTTATATTTTTGCTTATCTCCGTAACATAGGAATCATCACCCTTGAAATACTCCGGCTC
>CANQAJ010000197.1 GCA_947589365.1 uncultured Clostridia bacterium
TTTATACACTCCCCGTATTTTTCTTTTTCTTTTATGACATCATTAATTTTTTCGATTAACATAAGTTCACACCTCTTGAAATTCATATTAAAATTATTTAGTCAATCAAATGGCCAAATATCAATCATAGCGATATCAGAAACTTTTATTGTATTGTCAACAATCGTATCTGATGTCAAAATAAACTCAGAATATTTTTTCCATTTATCAGCAATTAGTTGCAATTGCTGATCTTTTGGCAATATATTGCACCTGCTTTCAACGACAGATAAAAACATATCCGGAAATTTCCAATAAGGTTCTATGGAACAAGTATACTCATTACAAATTTGCAGCTTCTCCAAGACCTCCTCAGTTTTTATTTTAGCATAATGATCATCTTGAGCATAAATATATATTGATATAATAATGGTTAATCTCTCCTATTCATGTGTTATTCCACCACACAATGATACATTCGCATGGAACCTACCTCGAGTCAAGCGACCAATTTGTTTTTTCCTTTGCTTGATAAAATGAACATACCATTCAAAAAATTGTCCGCCTGTTCTTGAGAGTACATCAATCCATACATTATCAAACCCATAAATATAACCTTTTTCAGTTTCGGGAAAGTCAGTATCAGTTACATTAGTTTTGTTAATATCATAAAAATTATTCATATATTTTTCCTACATAAAATAAAACTGCAATAAATTCCCAATTAATGTCTTTTGGAATACTTTCATGCATATTTAAATAATATCCATCACTATCTTCAAGCCATGATATTATAGCATCTAAATAATCTATTATTGTTTTATTTTCCCACTGAATTAAATTATTAATATTATCGTTTTTTAACATCCTCAAAAATTCTAAAAAAGACTCCTTATCTCTTATTTCAAAATTTTCATCAAATATATACATAGGCTCGATTAACTATTAAGTTTGAACCACCACACAGCTTAATAGTTTTCCTCCTTTTATCATAGGTATAAGTCGTGGTTACACCGTCCGTAACTTCCCTCGTAAGCTGATTGTAGGAATTATAGAAATATTCGGTTTTTTTGTCATCAACGGTTTTCGTCAAACGGTTTCCGACCTCGTCGTATGTATAGCTTGTGACTGCTCTGTCGGTTGTTTCTTTGGTCAGTCTGTTAAGTACATCATACTCATGCTCGGTCGTTTTGCCGTCCTCAACCGCCTTGATACGGTTGCCCTTTTTGTCGTGACTGTATTCATAAACCGCAATATTATTGCCGTTTTTATCAACAATCTTTTCTTTTGTAAGGCGGTTCAAGCTGTCGTAGGTATAGGTTGCAACAATGCCGTTAGCGTAACGGACAGCAGAGCGGTTGCCGTTTTTGTCATACTCATAAAGCGTTGCCTTGCCGCCACGGTCAACAACACGGATGAGCCTGTTAAGCTTATCATAGCCATAGCTTGTGCTTGTGTACGGTGTGGAAATTTTTGTAAGATTGCCGCCGATATCATAAGTATAATCTATTTTTGTACCGTCCTGCAAGACTTTTTTGACAAGTTGGTTTAAATTATTATACTCATATTTTGTGCAATCTGCATAACAGGTTACGGGGTCAATCAATCCGTTAGCCGTATATGTGTAGGTTGTGACGTCATTTCCTACCGTCTTCTTAGTCATATTGCCCACACTGTCGTATTCAGACTTGCCGACAATTCCGTTTGCATAAGTAGAGGTCAGAACTCTGCCCTCCTTGTCATAGGTCATAGATGTGCTTTCACCGTTCGGCAAAATCGTATTGATAAGCCTGCCATGTGTATCGTATTGATACTCGGTCTTGTTGTCGTTTGCATCGGTAACGCTCAAAAGCTCGCCATTGCTCGAATAGACATACTTTGTTGTTCCGCCAAGTGCATCCTTAACCGCCGTAAGATTATTGGCATTGTCATAGCTGTACTCCGTCCTTACACCAACCCGATCGACAGCCGCAGTCGGTCTGCCCCTGACATCACATTCGCTTGTTGTACTCGTTCCATAGTGATAGATTGCCTTTGTGCAGTTACCGGCAAGGTCATATTTATACACATTCCCTTTCGGGTCTTTCATCTCCGCAACATTGGAGTTTTTATCGTATGTGTATTCTGTTCGGAGAGGTAATTCTTAGAATATTCTGCACATTATCATAGGTGCATTCAATCGTGATGTTTTTGTGCTGTAAGTATAAACGCAGTCGAAAAGTCAAACATATTCAGTCCGTTTGAATAATGGTCTTGACACACCCGTCTATCGGATCATAAAAAACATAAAAAACCATATCGTAACTTATTCCTAAGTTATTATATCCTTTTGATATTTGACCTATAAATATCATGGGCTTACCATTATTAAATTGCCAATCGGAACCTTGTATCCAATCAGGAGCTTTATCCATCACTATAAAGTCCTTTTTTATTATTTTTTCTAAAGAAACAATCAAGTCATCAATTGTTGTATAATTTATGCTCTTAATCAAATTAGTAAAATATTCCTCACTATCAATACCGGATTCCGGATCAATGCAATATTTATCACATAATTCACACAACGGTTCCCTGATCTCTTCCGAAAATAAACTTTGATATGTATCACTCATTTCATCCCGTCCCTCCTTTCATCATTAATCGACCATCTAAAATTAATTTTTACGTTTCCTCTCTGAGCAGTAAAGTATTTTTCATGTATTTATTATAATACATTTTCATATATAGTGTCAACTGACTCTGAAACTTGCTTCTCAGACTCAATTTGGTCGTATGAACAAAAAACGCATTATGTTTTCCGCTGTTCTTAATTCTGATTTTTTTAATCCTTTTTGATCCTTTAATGTAAATGCTGTTGCCCTGAATCTCACTTGATGGGGGTTGATTTCTTAACATTTGAGTGGTATAATACTGGATGTCGGGTAGGTGACTTCCCGTCAGATCTCAAATTGCGGAGGAACAAAATATATGAAATCAATCAAAAAGTTGAACAACGGGGAACATATTACCATCCATTTGTTTGGTAAAGAAAAGGATGTTGAGGTTTTTTCCACGGGGGATAATCAATTTGATGACAGCGGAAACTATAAGCCTGCCGGATTTGCCCTGTCCGAGGAAGAAATTGCTTGCCTGAATTGGTTCATTGAGAATGTAAAAATCGAAGATTACATACAAGAGATTGCGGAATACTGCAATGAACAATATGACACAATGGGCGATGAACCTATTGAAGAATCAGACGTAGAAAATGAAATTAATATTTTTGCCATCGCCATCAATATCAGTAAAATTACCCAATCAACGGGCGGCTATGTTTATCCTGAAATATCATTCTTTGGTGATTGTAAATGTGACCCGGAGCTAGGAATCTGTATTGGATTCAGAGATAAAAAATTTTTGGGAATTGATGTACAGGATTGGACGTTATAGAAAGAACAATTTTATAGTAAACGACAAATAAGAAAACCTATTTAAAAATCCGAAGGAAAGGTGTATAATAAGATAGGGTGAGGTAA
>CANQAJ010000198.1 GCA_947589365.1 uncultured Clostridia bacterium
TTATAAAAAAGACTGAGGGAGGAGAAACAGATGAATATCTACAACAGTGAAATGTACCCCGACCCGACAGCATATCACGCACTGACGAAAATACAGAAGGAAGAAAAGGCTGCAAGATACAGACCGCTTGTCTATATATGCAGTCCCTACTCCGGGGATATTGCCGGGAACACAGAAAAAACAAAAAGATACTGCCGTTTTGCCGTTGATAACCATGCTATCCCTATCGCACCTCATCTTCTCTTTCCGCAGTTTATGAATGAAGAGACAGAACGTGACCTTGCTATGTTTATGGACATGGTGCTGATCGGCTGCTGTGAGCAGCTGTGGGTATTTGGCGATATCATTACGGATGGTATGAAAGCAGAGATAAGCAAGGCGAATAAAAAAGGGATAAAAATTCGCCGTTTCACAGAATTATACAGAGAGTATAAATAAATGGAGGTATTACAAAATGCAATTAACTATTTATACTGCAAACTGTCGTGGAAAGAAAAGCAATACGCTTTACCCGAACAAGTGCATCGTCGACAGTGAGGAGGAGTTTCTTAAAGTGGTTGAATTTGACCATGTTTGCGGAGAATACAAGGGCAACCGCCGCAGCGTGGATAACTTCCTGAATTCAAACTGCCTTGTAATGGATAACGATAACACTCACTCCGACAATCCTGACGACTGGATAAAGCCGGAAGCGTATAAAACGATGTTCACGGATGTAGCTTTTATCGTTGTGCCGAGCCGCAACAATATGAAACCGAAGGACGGAAAAACTCCCCGTCCGAGACATCATATCTATTTCCCGATAGATACCGTCACCGACAAGGACACTTATAAGCAACTAAAAGAAATGCTTGTGTCGCAGTATCCGTTCTTTGACGGAAATGCACTCGATGCTGCCCGTTTCATTTATGGCAATCCGACAACGGAAATTTTTTGGCATGAGGGCGAAATCACGATCGACTGTATTTTGTCACCGCCGCAGAATGATAAAACCATACCGCAGGGAAAAAGAAACAACACTATGTCACGCTTTGCCGGAAGAATACTCAAACGCTACGGCATTACCGAAAGAGCGTACAGCATTTTTATCGAAGAATCCAACAAATGCAATCCTCCGCTTGAGAGTGAGGAGCTTGAAACGATATGGAGAAGTGCCTGCCGATTTGCAGAAAAAGTCATGTCGCAGGACGGATATATCCCTCCCGAAGAATACGATTTCCGCACACAGTCCCTCAAGCCTTATGATTACTCCGATATCGGACAGGCGAAGGTCATAGCAAGAGAATACGGTGATGAACTTCGTTATACTTCAGCTACCGACTATATCCGTTTTGACGGACAGCAGTGGGTAGAATCAAAGCAAAGGGCTGTTGGAGCTGTCGAGGAATTCCTTGATCTGCAGCTTGAGGATGCGAAGGATGCAGTGCAGAATGCTATGCAGGCTTTGATAAGTGTCGGAGTATCTGAAGAAACGCTCCTATCCGGCGGCAAAAAGGCAGTGGCAAATTTTAATGAAGAACAGATGAACCTTTACAAGGACTATGTTTCCGCTGTGTCTTATAAGGCTTTTGTAATGAAACGCAGGGATATGAAATATATCGTATCAGCGATGCAGGCGGCAAAACCCATGCTCGAAATGAAGCCCACAGACCTTGACGCTGACGGTATGCTGCTGAATACGCCTGATGGTACATACGATCTCCGACAGGGTCTTGACGGCAGACAGGAGCATAATGCCGCCGACTTTATCACGAAAATGACAGCCTTTGCACCCTCCGATGAAGGCAAAAAGGAATGGCTTAGTGCCCTTGACCTGATTTTTGAAAAAGACACGGAGCTTATTGATTATGTTCAGCAGATAGCCGGATTGTGTGCCATAGGCAATGTTTATCTTGAGGAGCTTATCATTTCATACGGTGTCGGCAGCAACGGCAAGTCTACTTTTTGGAACTCTATTGCCGGGGCTCTCGGCTCATACAGCGGCAATATCTCGGCTGATACTCTGACTATCGGCTGTAAGCGTAATGTCAAGCCTGAGCTTGCCGAAGCTAAAGGAAAAAGACTGCTTATCGCCGCCGAGCTTGAAGAAGGTATGCGTCTGAATACATCAACTGTAAAGCAGCTTTGCTCGACAGATGAAATTTTCGCAGAGAAGAAATACAAAGACCCATTCTCGTTCAAACCCGGTCACACACTCGTGCTTTATACCAATCACCTGCCAAAGGTAGGTGCAATGGATGATGGTATATGGCGAAGGCTTATTGTTATCCCCTTTAATGCTAAGATCAGCGGCAAAAGCGATATCAAGAACTACTCTGAGTTTCTTATCAAAAAATCCGGCGGATATATTGTCCAATGGCTTATCGAAGGTGCAAAGAAAGCTATCGACAATCATTTCAAAATAAAAAATCCAAAGGTCGTGCAGGATGCTATTGAAAAATACAAACAGGACAATGATTGGATGTCGCATTTTCTTGATGCTTGCTGTGAGCTGGGTACAGAGCTTGAGGAAAAGTCGGGTGATGTGTATCTTGCCTACCGTTCATACTGTGCAAGAACGGGTGAGTTTATTAGAAGCACTGCGGAATTTTATAACGCTCTGGAGTTGCGTGGTATTCGCAGAAGAAGAACGAGTAAGTCCAATTTGCTTGTTGGAATAGCACTTTTAGAAGAAGAAAAAGAATAAATAGTGGAGGTCGTGGAACTCCTATTATAAAACCCCCTTTAGGGCAATTTTTTAATAAAAAATACTATATAGAGGACTTTATGTATAGACCTTCACAACCTCCACTTTATAAAACCGGAAGGAGTTATCATTATGGCAAACAGCAATAAAAATACAGATAAAATGTGTGAAAAGCAGCTCGAACACTTATTCTTGATGGAAGTTAAGCGTGTCGGTGGTCTGGCATTGAAGTTCGTAAGTCCGGGTTTCTCCGGGGTGCCCGACCGATTGGTTCTTATCCCTGATGGCAAGGTCGCATTCGTGGAAGTAAAAGCACCCGGACAACACCCACGCCCATTGCAAACGGCAAGGCACAAACAGCTTCGTCAATTAGGCTTCAAGGTGTATGTGCCGGATAATCCGCAGCAGATACCTGAGATAATAAAAGATATAAGAGGTGATGCTGATTGAAATTTATACCGCATGAGTATCAGAAATACGCAATCGAATATATCAAACAGAATCTTGTTTCAGCCATTCTTCTGGACATGGGTCTTGGCAAAACGGTCATATCCCTGACCGCAATAAACGACCTGATGTATGACAGCTTTGAGGTACATAAGGTTCTGATAATTGCACCTCTGAGAGTAGCTCGTTTCAGCTGGGGTGCGGAGATCAGGAAGTGGGATCACCTGAAAAATCTCCGTTACAGTATCGTGGTCGGAACAGAAAAAGAGCGCAGATCAGCCTTACAGCAGAAAGCTGATGTTTATATCATCAATCGTGAAAACCTGCCGTGGCTGATTGAAAACACATATTTCGATTA
>CANQAJ010000199.1 GCA_947589365.1 uncultured Clostridia bacterium
CGGAGCGGCTCGCAGAGCCGCTCTCGACACTTTCTGCCGCCCACCGTCAGGCAAACTACCGCTCGCGGAAACAGACTACCCTCCATCATAAAAAAAGCGAACGCAAGTGAGCGCCCCCGCGAACATGCCCGCGGGGGCTCCCCGCCGCCGCCGCCGCCGCACTTTGCTTTACTATTATGGTGTCTTCGCCGATTAACTCTATGTTGTCCCAACGTATAACAAAATCCTCACATCTGCCGAATAATCCGAAAAATCTCGGTCTTCCGTATATAATTATCGACATAAGCCTCGCTGAAACGGTGTCAATCTCAACATCGTCAACATACCCCAGCCGACAACCGCTCTGCCTGTCTATTACCTCTTTGTGCCGAAGCTCGGCAATCCTGCAGCAACCCATACAAAAAGCCTCCTATGCATAATCTTATACATGATATGCTTGGAGGCTTCTTTTGTTGATTAAATTTCAACCTTTTCTTTTGTTTTTCTCAAAATACGTTCATTTTCTATACGCTTTTCGAGTGCGGGTGAGTATCTGTCCACAACCCACGTTAAGGCAATGAATATACTAAGCGATATTACAAACATCACACAAAGTATAATAATCAGTTTGATACTGAATGTCGATATGCTGAAAATATTAATTCCGTAAAAATCACGGAAACATAATAAACCTGCCATAAGTCCTCCGCCCATAACAATAAACAATGCTGTACGCAACGCATTAAATGGAATTGATATTTTGAATAACAGCATCATGGAGGCAGCGGCAAGTATGCATACACACAGTGTAGAATATTCCATGTCCGTGAGTAAAAATACTCTTTGTGAAATTATACACATGACTATACTCAATACTACGGTTATTGCCGCAGGCAGGGCATTTTTAAGAATATTAAACAGAAACACACCCTTTATCCGATCCTTATTCGGTTCAAGAGCAAGAATAAGCGATGGTGTACCGATTGTAAAGGCATTTATAAGTGTGTACTGTATAGGCATAAACGGATACTGTGCACTGACAAATATATACAACAGAGCAAGCAATATTGAAAATAAAGTCTTGGCTATAAAAAGTGTTGCAGACCTCTGTATGTTATTTATAGAACGCCTGCCTTCCGCTACAACCTTCGGCATTGACGCAAAATTTGAATCCAACAGTACAAGCTGTGATACACTCCTTGCCGCATCACTGCCCGCCGCCATTGCTATACTGCAATCAGCTTCTTTGAGAGCAAGAACATCATTTACTCCGTCACCTGTCATAGCTACCGTATGTCCCATTTCTTTAAGTGCTATGACAAATTTCTTTTTCTGAGCCGGTGTCACTCTTCCGAATACCGTATATTTTTCAACAGCTTCACGGATATCCTCGTCACTCTTAAGCGTTGTTGCATCAACATATTTTTCATACCCCTTAACATCGGCTCTCCTTGCAACATCCGATACCGTTATGGGGTTATCTCCGGATATTATCTTTACATCGACATTCTGCTCGGCAAAATACCTTAATGTCTGCGGAGCCTCAGCTCTTATTTTGTCATTTAGCAGTGCTATGCCCGCAACCTTGATATCATCCGGAAGATCCTTTCCGTTAAAATCCTTTTCGGAATATGCTACTAAAACAGCTCTGTAATTTCTTGAATAACCGTCGAGCAGTTGTCTGAGGTCGGAAGGAATTTCTTTTAGTATAAATTCAGCCGCACCCATTATGCATGAGCCATATTCCTCAAAATGTGCCCCCGACCATTTCTTCTCTGAGGAAAAGGGTATGACCCTGTCCGCTTTCAGATTGCTTCCTTCGCCGAATTTGTCATGCAACGCCATGAATGTTGCGTTTGTATCATCAAGTGAGCTTGTGAGGGCACATAATATATCCTCAAGATTTTCCTTTTCATACTCACCATACGGTACTATGTCCGCAACCTCCATACAGCCCTCTGTTATCGTGCCCGTCTTATCAAGACAAAGCACATCCACACGTGCAAGTGTTTCTATACAGTACAGCTCCTGAACCAGTACCTTATATTTTGAAAGCCGTATCACACCCACGGCAAGCACCGTACTCGTCAGAAGCATAAGCCCCTCCGGTATGATACTTGTAACCGATGCCACGCATGACACAACTACGTCCTGCAAATGAAAACTTATCGTTCCGAACAACGTTACTACAGATTGGCTTGCATCATAGTCTACAAAATACTGCCTTATGAACAACACAGCTGTCAGCGGCAGAATAACAAAAGTCAGATACTTTATAATTGTTTTCAGCGTTATCATTATTTCCGAATTTACCTTTTTTACATACTTTGCTTCCGCCGATATCTTTGATGCATAGTTATCGGCTCCGACGTGTTCTACTCTTGCAAGGCACTTTCCGCTGACTACAAAACTTCCCGAATATATGATATCGCCCTTTGTTTTATGTACAGCGTCCGATTCTCCGGTAAGGAGTGATTCATTGACATCACATTCCCCCGAAATAAGTATTGAATCCACTGATATCTGATTACCCTGCGAAAACTCCACTATATCGTCAAGCACAACATCTTCGGCATTTATTGTAGTTTTTTCGCCGTCCCTTACGACAACCGCCCGTGTCGCCGACACTATTGAAAGCTTATCTATAGCTTTTTTTGCCCTTATTTCCTGTATAATGCCTATTGCAGTATTGAAAAACATTACACCGAGAAAAAGCAGATTACGGTACGAGCCGACCGCAAACACCGCTATTCCGAGAATTATGTTTAAAATATTAAACAATGTCACTATATTATCATAGAATATACGCTTTATACTTTTGCTTTTCGGCTGTGTATTGACATTATTAAGCCCCTGCCACATACGCTCTGTTGCCTGCTCGGATGTCAGACCGATTTCCGGTGAAGCCTCTATTCTCTGATAATTCTTTATTTTCTTGTTGTCCTCTTTTTTATTATTCGTATCCATATAACTGCTCCGTAATTTAAAATCATTCCTCAACGGAAAACATACTTTCGACAACTACAATTATATAACCTTATAAAACGTGTGTCAATATAAAAAAATGCAGCATGGTGAAATATTTATTTTTATATTGTTTTTTATTGACATTGCGTGCATTGTAATATATAATGGTTCTTGGACGTGTTCCGGCGTTCCGGATAAGCCGATGTGTTGGAATTGGCAGACGAGGTGGACTCAAAATCCATTGCCGGCGACGGCGTGCGGGTTCAAGTCCCGCCATCGGCATAAAAATAAACTCCGCATGGTTACATGAAAGTCAGTAATCATGCGGAGTTTTTTATGTTGTTATGATTCCGGGATTGTAATTATTGTTTCACTCGGCATACAAAAGCACTCCGACTTCTCGAAGTGCTTTTCAAAATTAAATATTAAATTAACTATTTGGAGCTGACCTGAGTCCGAGATAATCCATGAGGGCATTTTGGAATACCTTTGAACAG
>CANQAJ010000200.1 GCA_947589365.1 uncultured Clostridia bacterium
CCGTCAGGTACCTGTTAAAAAGAACGAACAGGGGGTAGCTCTTGTTTCGGGCTGTACTCCTCTGCTTTTTGAAATGACAGCCGGAGGTATAGTATCTCCCGAAGCGTTTATGGAAAAAATTCTTTCATCAGAAAGATACAAAACCATTACCAGCAGCGGCGGCGGCGGGGGAACCCCCGCGGGCAATTCGCGATTTCGCTCACTACGTTCGCTTTGATTATTTAGGCGGTAAGTCTGTTTCCGCGGCGGGGGAACCCCCGCGGGCATGTTCGCGGATTCGCTCACTGCGTTCGCTTTGATTGTTTTGGCGGTAAGTCTGTTTCCGCGGCGGGGGAACCCCCGCGGGCATGTTCGCGGATTCGCTCACTGCGTTCGCTTTGATTGTTTTGGCGGTGAGTCTGTTTCCGCGATAATTAGTTTACCTGACGGAATGCGGCAGAAAGTGTCGAGAGCGGCTCTGCGAGCCGCTCCGCCGTAAGAATGTTGATAGTAAAACAGCAGTTTTAGGTCAAGCCTTTTTCAAAAGGCTTGCGGATTCCAAAGGCAGAGCCTTTGGTCGCCGTCCGCAGACGGCGAAATCTCTAATCCTTCACGCCTGGGCAAGGGGTGAATTGAAAAACAGTCCGGTGGACTGTTTTTCAAGAGGGGACGCCCTGCGAGAGGGCGTCCCCTTGTCAATGCCTTTACAAACTAATCTCGGCGGCGTGCCGCCGGCGGGGTACCGCCGCCGCAGCAGCAGTAGCTATTACATTGAATTTCTTACAGCAACCATTGTTTTGATGTTTTCGTCCTCATAATAATTAAACGATATGTTTTCTGCTGATTCAATCTGAGGTTTGTAGTAGGGTTTATGATAGAAAAAGTGTGAAACTGTATCATCCTCGAAAATAAGTCCGTGTCGGGCATAAATTTCGTTTATGGCATCGGCAAGCTCACTTGAAGTATATTCTGACAGTTCATCTCTTGTAAGCAGTCGACAGTCGCTGTCGCCAATCACATTATTATCTCTTATGTCCGTATCACAGCTTACAAAAACTATATTCGAGGCTCTTGCCGTTTCAAATTCGTATGGTTCCCTTTCGCCGCCGAGATATTCGTCTCTTTTTGCATTATACTCATCCTCGGTACATTCTTCATCGTTAATAGTATATGTCGGAGGAAATGGCGAGAATGGGTTGTTCTCATAAAGCTTATCATCATCCTCGGGTCCTTGGTAGTAAATGTCATCTTTATAATTGCCTTCATCATCGTGGGATTCGCCAATTTTAATTGCTTCGAACTTAATATCACTAATCTTATTAAAATTAATTCCATCAAATTCTTTTACATGAAAATCACCTACTACTATTGACATATGCATACCTCCACAATAGGTAATAGCATATAACTTGTCATTTATAATTTTATAAAGTGTAGTATAATAATAGACATACCACATATCGTATCGATCTTCTGTTGATCCCTTTAATTCAAAATCATCGGTAGTATTATCATATTCATATACTTCCAACGTTTTATAATTTCCTTCAACTGTTGTCATCAGCAGCTCAAGCTTCTTGTCACCGTCAATATCAACAACTGCATATTCTGCTGTTTCGTCAAAGGCTCCTTTGTTCATTGCAAATTCTACGGCGGCATCCTTAATTCTCACCTGATCATCTTCTACGGTTATGGTATATTCTGTGATATTATTCTCCACTCCCGAAATATATGCCGATACTGTGCAGCTTCCGCCTGATTTTGCTGTTATTTTTCCGTTATTGTCAACCTCTGCAACGGACGAGTCACTGCTTTTCCAATTAACACTTATATTATTATCTGTTGGGATAAGCTTTGACTCAAGCGTTGTACTTTCACCGACAAACAATCGTATTTTATTGATAAAACTATAATCAAAATTAAAATCTGTATCATAATCGTATTTGAATTTTGTCATACCGGCATCCGCATCAACTCTCTTGTAATTATTTTCGTATTCAAAAAACTCCTCGTCAAATTCAGCCTTGCTGCAACTGTTATTATTAATATAGAATATGCCATCGTTATTTTCTCCACGGCTAAAAGCAAGTTGTTTTTCTGTTTTACACGTTTTATCACTGTTCAATTTGTAGAACCGATATCTGTAAATCTGATCTGACTGTGATCGATTATTATGATACTTTCCCGTCATATATATATCTTTTGATGATGGGTCATAATAAACTGCCGTCATTATATGAGTATCATATTTAATAATATCATATTCATCATTCCAGGCTGCCACATTATTGCCATAGATTGATATAACTGCCGTTATAAGGGTACAACATAAAATGCCTGCCAAAAAACGTTTAAATTTCATTTTTCTCATCTCCTCATCCTTGTGGACCGCAGTCAAGCCATCCGTCCTCGTTAATATAATGCTCTGTTTCCACTGCCTTGTCATTTACCACAGAAACAATATCATAAATATATGATGTCGGCTGATATACATCTTCATTTCTTCCCTGCATTGCTATGTACCATAAGCTACGGCAATCGTATTTGACGACCATTTCATAATGCCCGTCTTCATTTATATCTCGAATAACGGCATCAACAAAGCATACCTTTCCTTTGTTGTACCTCTCCCGATCCGGTTCAACAGTGCCATCAAGATCATATCTTACAAAATCAATATCCCTTTCCTCGGGGATATTACGCTTATATTCATTCAATATATTAATTTCCTTAATGGCAGTATTTATCTTTTCTTGCTCGGGGTCAATCTTGCTCTCCTGCTTGGATTCGGTCTTACTCTCCTGAACGTCCGCCTGTGAGGATTCCGTATTCGATTCCGTATCGCTCACGGTACTGACGACAGATTCAGTCTGTGACGGGGCAGATGATTGAGCAGATTCCTGACTGTTTTTGCAGCCGCTAAAACATACTGATGAAAGACAAACCGCAGCAAATACTGCCGCCGTAATTTTTTTAATCATTTTGTTACGCTCCTTTTCATTGAAACATTTTTTACACAACACTCAATTGACATATTTATACAAAATACGAAATCCGGTTAATAAACATATTCCGATCAATGCTATCATATTTTGAATAATTTAAAATACACCCATGAGTGCTGTATTTTGTTCAAGTCAACTTCTTACATATCCTGTATATATTTCTCTTGCCTTGTTTTTGATTACGCATATCACCTCGTTCATGCTCTCGAAAACCGTAAATACCGGACGTTCGGAGCTGCCGAACCGTTCCCCGATCTCACAGGCAGACACGGCGGACAAATCTTTTTCTCTCGGTATTTCAAGTCCTGCACTAATTGTTTTTTCCTTTGCAAATTTTGCTCCGGCATCATAATAAACTCCTTACATCACAAAAACATATGTCTTCACAACGTTACTTTTATTATAAACGAAAAATACTACTTTGTCAACACAAG
>CANQAJ010000201.1 GCA_947589365.1 uncultured Clostridia bacterium
TCGATTGTTTTACAATTTCCATTCCTATTTTTAATAATTCTGATGGTTCATGTATAAAATGGCGTTTATTCATATTATCTCACCCTATCTTATTATACACCTTTCCTTCGGATTTTTAAATAGGTTGTTTTATTTGTCGTTTACTATAGATATTCCTTATCAATGGTTGTCAATTTCATTTTACTTTGCTCCTTCATTAGAATTTCCTTTTCAAAAGTCGTAGAGTTTGCAATTTTCTTCAATCCAATCATTACCCTGAAAGTGTGCTGCCATCTTTTCTCCAATTTCCTGCCAATTAGAAGGGCAATTAAACGTACTGGCAAACTTTGACATAATCTTGTATGCTTGTTCCGTCATCTCATAATCCTTGTGCTTCCACGCTACTTCAATCATATCTTGAATAATATTCTCCATATTTTATATCCTTTCTAAAGTATTTTTCATTTATTTTTACAAGATGAACATAAAATAATTGTTTTATTTACTATTTTGTTTTCTTATATGTATTCTTTAATAGCCATTCTTATGATTTCCGATTTGCTTTGACCTTCTTTTTCTGCTTTCTCCTCTATTTTTTTATTTGTTTTTTTATCAAGCCTGATTCTGATGTTTACTTCTTCATCGCTATCCGGCTCAAATTCTGCTAAGTATTCATCAGCTGATAAATTTTTTTCAGCCCATTCTTGTGCTTCTTTTAAGCTGATCGCCTGTATTTGTTCGCCGGCACCCCACATATCCCCGGATTGGTAGGCAGCCCACGTTCTTGCTCCGCCGATTCCGTAAAGGAAGTACTCTCCGGTCTTTTTTCGATACAATGTTTCCCGCAGATAATCAAAATCCGAATAACTCAATCCGTTAGAAAATTCTCCGATTTTTTTTGCTGTAGACGTGTCATAGACACGATTCTTTATGATCTTCTTCATAATATTTATCCTTTCTGGTTTAAAGGTTTTTCCTTACCTTTTTTATATCTCCTCAAGCATACCTAAAACGCTGTTTGCACAATAAATACCACTTTGACTTGAAAGTTTACGTTCAATCATGATCTCAAGAATTTCATCAATGAGCTTGCAGAAAGTTTCAGTATAAGCCTCGCTGGCTTCTTTCTCGGCTTCTTTCTTGTTGGCTTCATTATTTTTTATCTTTTTCTTAAAGTTGTAATATATACCACTTTCAATTTTTTCATATTTATCTACAATCTTTTCTACAAGATTGATATCATACTCGTTTTCTATATCACCTGTACAATTATCAAGCAGATCCAAAAAAGTACGTAACAGTTCCCCTGGTGCAAGCTCTTTAATTCTTTCATCCGAAAGATGAAAAGCCCATTCCACGTCAATGCCGCCGCAACCACCGTCATAGGATTTTTGATATCCTCCACGCCAATCAGTCAAATAAAATGGATATTCAGTTGGTCGGTCTAATAAATCCTGTGTGTCGTGTGCAAATTCCATGCAGCTCTCAACGTAGTTATTCAAAACCGCAGACTTGTATTCGTGAGAAAAAATTTCCATAAAAATCAACCTCTTTTTAATTATTTTTTTAAGGATATCTCCTTACAGTTATTATTATATCATATTTGCTGGTGCAAGTCAAGTAAAATATTGAATTGAACCAACAAATATATACCAATTTTTTATTGATTTTTTTGTTCAATATAACTAAAATAGCAGAGTAATTAGCTGTTTAACAACAAGACCCCTCATACCTCTTAATGAGCTGGTATAAGGGATCTTGTTTATTTTAGACTTTTTATTCTACTTTAATCTTCATGCGTGACTCAAAGTTCCGCCGCAACATCCACAACGATAACGCTCTGGATGCTGGACAACTTTACTCATTCTTTTTCTTATATAGGTACATCCGCATTTGTTACATTTGATAACATAATTTACTGTATGTAAACTAATAGGTGTTGTTTCTTCCTGCACACCCTTGTCTTCAGCAGTAGAACATCTTTTAATATTGTAATTGTACGCCCTATTAACTTTTGTGGCAAGACGTTTCCATTTTTCGCTGTGGTTCATACATCCTTTACAACTATGTAAAAGTTCATGAATAATAGTTTCTTTTAATCCCTGCTCATCGTTTCGCTCATCCAAAAGAACAGCATTAATATTAATTGAATAACCACCCGGAACAGCTCGGCACTGCCCCCATCTTTTCTTTGCCCTGGTATTCACTTTGACTTCAATGATATTTCCATATTCTATCCCAACTGCCTCAAGTTCTTTCATACACCGGATTGTATATTCCTTAAGGTTTCTCATATCGTCATCTCCTCTTGTGGTAACTTATTTACTATAACTATTATAGCACATCATAATCCACCTGTCAATAGTTTTTCTGAATTAATTTATTTTTATAGTAAACCAGCACTCAGATATGAGTACCATCCTTTAACTCAAAGTAATTTGAATATGTACATCCAATTTTGTTTGCTATATCGGCAAGTTCTGAATCGGTAAAACGACCGTTATTTAATTTACTGTTAAATGCTTGTTTAGATTTTCCTAAACGGATGCTTAATTCCGTTAGCGTTATTTTAGCGTGTGCGCAGGAATCTACTATAAGTTGACGTGCTGTTTCAGCAATATATTCCGCTTCGTCATCGAATGTAAATTTAACAACGATTTTACATCCCAAAGCCTCGGCAATTCGGCGTTGCTCATCGAAAGTCAATTTTCCTGTTCTGCATCTGGTTAAAAAATTACTTTGTAGCACTCCAAGTTTCTTGCAGATTTCATATTGTGATTGATTAGTAAGAAGCAAAACAACCTTTACACGCTGCTCAAAATCTTTTCTATCAATTACAATTTTTTCCGTGATAGTGATATGTGTAATACCATCGATTACTTCTACATCATAACTTGTCTGTTCTTTATTTGCAATATTTACTTTCATTAATTTACCCCTATTCTATTGTTTCGCTTTAAACAAACTCACTGATAACTTGACCATCTCGTTTTTATTATATCACAAAGCAAACCACCTGTCAAATACTTTTAAAAATATTTTTTATTAGTTTTTACATATATACCAGCAACAATAACACAATAAGACACTGCTGACGGTAGAAACAACCGCACTCTTGAATTTTTCTTTTCTGTTATACTAATTCAAAAACACAATGGCAAAATCCAATTTCATTTGAAAGATAATCGCTTATTTCTTCCTCATCAATCATTCCTTTAGGAATTTCAATTTCTGTTGGTAAAAAATCCAAATTTTCCTTGTTGCCAATATCCCATATAATATTGATAGCTTTCATAATTTCCTCCTTCTCCTATAATACACTTATACTATAATTTACTTTGTAGTATAAATTTTCCGATTCGGCACATGGTGGTTTGACATTGAATCCAACACGCTCAAACCA
>CANQAJ010000202.1 GCA_947589365.1 uncultured Clostridia bacterium
TAATTGTAAGGAGCAATACATATGAAGAATAACGTAAGTAAAAGAATTTTAATAATAGTATTTTCTGTATGTCTTTTCTTTGCTGTAGGCATATCTACTTTTGCAGCGGATATAACATGGAGTGTAAATTATAGTTCCGGGAACGAAATACGTGTACATTTTTATAATACCGGATACAGTAATCCATATATTTATTGCTACGCAGACAATTATGAAGTAAGCAGTTGGCCGGGGGAAAAAATGTCTGATGACGGGAACGGATGGTATTCATATACTATTCATGATTTGAAACAGGCAAGGGTAATATTTAGTGATAACGGCAGCAATCAGAATCCCGGCATTGGTGAAGAAGGTTTTTTGGTTACAAGAGATAGATGGTACTGTAATGATAATTGGTATGATAAAAAACCCGATAGCACAATAGTCCATTACTATGATGCCCAGAATTGGAATAATGTAAATATTTATTATTATCAAGATGGTTTGATATTTCCTGACTGGCCCGGATCAACAATGCAGTATGAAACTGACGGTTGGTACAGATACGAAATGATCGGTTTTAGCAATCCAAGAGTTATTTTCAGTAACAATGGTAATAATCAGATACCGGGACAGGATGAGGAGGGTTTTTCCGTAAGTGGGGAAATGTGGTATAAAGACGGTCAATGGTATGATTCAAATCCCATACAATATAAGAAAGTAAAGGTACATTATTACAATAGTGATAGTTGGGATAATGTAAAGCTGTATTATTACGATACCGGAACGGATTTTAATGAATGGCCGGGAGTGTCAATGGCTTCAGAGGGTGATGGATGGTATGTATATGAAATAAAATGCATAACCGATCCTAAAGTAATATTCAGCAATAACGGAAATAATCAGATTCCGCCCCAAGGTGATGAAGGCTTTACGATAAGCAGTGAAAAATGGTACAAGGATGGAAAATGGTATAATTCAAAACCATCAACAGAGCATAAGAAAATAAAAGTTCATTATTATAATTACGACAACTGGAATGATATAAAGCTTTATTATTATGATACCGGAACCGATGATGTACAGTGGCCTGGGGTATCAATGATTTCAGAGGGTGACGATTGGTACTGTTATGAGATAGACTGTGTGGATGATCCAAAGGTTATATTCAATGATAATGGTAATAATCAAATACCGACACAGGATGGTTTTGTTGTTACAAACGAGAGTTGGTACAGAAACGGTTCATGGTATAATTCAAGACCTACAGATATAACGGTTTATTTTGCTAAACCGAGTGACTGGAATGAACCAAATATATACTACTACATAGACGATAATGATACAGGACCTTCGTGGCCCGGAGTTCCGATGCAAAATATAGGAAGCGGATGGTATAAATACACCATAACAAGGTACTCTTCTGCGAAAGTATTGTTTAATGACGGAATAAATCAGATGCCGGCTTCAGGTCAGGATGGATATGATGTGACAGGAGTTATGTGGTGTAGGGACGGAATATGGTATAAATATAATCCCGATAACATAGAAACAAACACTACTGTTGGTGATTTGAACGGTGACGGTACTGTAGACGAAAATGACAGTAAGCTTCTCTTTGATTATTTGACAGATACGGAAAATAATAATCTTACAGAAGAACAAAAAAAGCTTGCAGACACAAACGGTGATGGCATAGTGGATGAAAAAGACAAGGATTTTCTTGATAAGTTTATAGACGGAGAGATACAGGAATTTCCTGTCAATAAAAAACTAACGAACCGTGATGTTTCATATGAGTATGACAAACTGGGCAGAGTGACTAAGGTTAAATATGACGATGATAATTATATTGAATATACATATGACAAAAACGGAAATATAACAGATGTTAAGGTACACGGTAATGTGGAATAATGACATGGAGGGAAGAATTCATGAACATCAGATTAAATAAGGTTAAAAATTTTGGTAAAAGAGTGTTAGCTTTTCTGCTTTCAGTAACTATTATTTCACAGATGATTGATTTTTCGGTTTTATCTCCGAATGCAGCTGGTAATACACAAACAGACATTACAACCGAAAATAACAATGCAAAGCCGGAAAATAATGAAGCAGAGAGTGAGAACGAAATATCTGAAAGTATCCCTATAGATGAGGATGTTGTTTTAGAAGATTTGGATATTGCAGAAAATTATACTCTTACGGGAGATATAGATGTTCAAAATCTTAATTTAAGAGGCGGAACATTAAATCTGAATAATCATACATTAACTGTACATGGTAATGCTGATTTTACCGGAGGTGTTCTGTATGTAAATAAGGGTTATCTTGAATGTCTTGGTAATTGTTCATTTTCAAATACAGGATGCGATTTGAAGATGGATAATGTAAACGATTATATACTGGTAAACGGTACTTTTACATGGAATAGAGCATACAACAATTACATTACTAACGGAACCATAGAATTAAAAGGAGATTTTTTTGATAACAGTAATTATTCGTATTATTTTGTGTCACATAGTGATAACAAGGTAATATTAAGCGGCAATACTAAACAGACTTTAACATTTAATTCTGCTAACACATACTTTGAGAGTTTGGAGATAAATAATACAAGCGATGAAGGTATTTATGCTAATCTTCCTATTGCTGCCGGAAAAATAATAAGAAACGGTCATAATATTACCTATCCTGTTGCAGGAAAATTCGGGTGGACACTTGAAAGAGATCAGACAATAGACGGAGATTTGTATCTTATAGGTGACGAATTGAACCTTAACGGACACACGCTCACTGTTACCGGAAATCTTGTACAAGGTGCAGGTAGAGTCAATGTTAATAACGGTACTTTGAATGTAGAAGGAGATTATAGACTTCAGTCATATACAATAAGCAATGAGGAAAAAGTCTATAATTACAGCGTGGGACAGCTTGTAATGACAAATGAATCTGATAGAGTGAATATCGGAGGAGATTTTGTTACGGGTTCAGTAAAAGGTCATGATGGTAAGCTTACGAACGGTGTTATGACTGTGAAAGGTAATTTTACACAGCTTAATACCGGTTCTGAGCAAAATTTTGCCGCAAGCAATAATCATAAGGTAGTGTTTGACGGCAGTGAAAAACAAACTATCAGTTTTGCTTCCGGAAGATATGATCAATCTCATTTTGCAAATGTTGAATTCAATAACAGCAGTGAAGACGGAATTGAAATTACAGGAACAGCAGTAGCTGTAGGAGAAATCAGCAATTCTGAAAGTAATATCACAGGATATATTGATGCAGATACAACTGCTACATTCAGAAACAACAGTGTAAAGGGAAATATTCATTTTTCAAGAAGTTACACGCTGTCGGATAATTTGACTATAAACGGCGATGTCAAAGT
>CANQAJ010000203.1 GCA_947589365.1 uncultured Clostridia bacterium
GATGATGATGTTTCTTTGCCGACGGTTCTTGCAAGAATCAATGACCAAACCAAGCGGAAGTTTGTTATTATTATTGACGAATGGGACTGTATTTTCCGTGAGGATAAAAATAATCAGGCATTGCAGGAAGAGTATATCGACCTGCTCCGTGGACTGTTTAAGGGAGCAATAGCTGATAGATTTGTTGCCCTTGCATACATTACAGGCATACTCCCGATCAAGAAATATGGCACACAGTCTGCACTGAATAATTTTCGTGAGTTTACAATGTTAGACCCACTTGGAATGGCAGAATATGTGGGTTTTACGGAAGAGGAAGTAATGCATTTGTGTGATGAACACAAAATGTCTTTTTCTGATATGAAACACTGGTATGACGGATATTCATTTGACGAGATAGGGCATATTTACTGTCCTAATTCAGTGATAGAGGCATTAAACAATCGGAAAATCAGGAACTACTGGACTAAAACGGAAACCTATGAGTTGCTGATGTCATATATCGCAATGAATTTTGACGGTCTTAAACAAAAAATAGTGGATATGTTAGCCGGAGGAAGATGTAAAATAGACACAGATACATTTCAAAATGATATGACATCTTTTAAGAGTGCCGATGACATTATAACTCTGTTAATCCATCTCGGATATTTGGCTTATGATATTGAAAAAGAAGAAGCATACATTCCAAACAGTGAGGTTCGTTCCGAAATGGTAAGAGCGGTAAAAGCGGACGGTTGGGACGAAGTTTACAAAGCCATCACGCATTCCGAAAAGTTGCTGAAAGCAACATGGGCAATGGAAGAAGACAAGGTTGCCAAAATGATACACGATGTTCATACAGCCAATTCATCGAGCCTTGTCTATAACAACGAAGTTTCCCTTTCGAGTATCATCATGCTTGCCTATTACAGTGCTGCAAAAGATTATACAGTAATCAGGGAACTGCCCGCAGGCGAGGGCTTTGCGGATATGGTGTTTATCCCGAAAAGGTCAGCCAATGTTCCTGCCATGATAGTCGAGTTAAAGTGGGATAAAAGTGCCGAAGGAGCGATAAGTCAGATAAAAGATAAGGGGTATGTTGATGCATTGAAAGAGTACAAAGGCAATTTACTGTTGGTGGGTATCAACTACGACAAAAAGACAAGAGTGCATCAGTGCAGGATTGAAAAGTATGAAATGAAATAACACACAAGACCCGCGTATCATCACTCCGAACCGCTGGAAATAGATAAGTGGGTCGATATGTCCCCGTGAACGGGCAGGATAAAAATGTGAAATGACAGACTTTTTGCCCTTTCGAGCCATGTGGAGTGCGTGGGATTGATGTCGAAAATCGATAATATTAGAGAAAGGAAAGTAGAATTATGGAACTGAAAATAAGAGAATGGAATATTAGAGGAGCTGCTTCCTTAGGGTGGAATTAAAGAAATAACGACAGATATAGTAAGAGCGAGTTGACACTAATTGGACCATTTTACAATGCAAGCAAATTGAATAAATGATAAATGCATGGAATCAAGTTTATCATATCGAGTAAAGACTTTTCGGAACTCTTTGAGCCATCGAAATAACCTCTCTATGATGTTTCTTCGTTTATAAAGTTCAACATCATATTCCCAAGGATCTGAGCGGTTTTTCTTTGGTGGAACAACAGGTTCATGTCCGTAATTACCGGCAAGATTACGTGTTTTATCCCCTTCATATGCCTTATCCATCAAGTAGGGTATACCTTGATACTCATTTCATATTTTTTCGATTGAAGATCGACCTTCCGGAGCGTCGTGTTTATTTCCTCCAAATAAGTGCATTTCAATGATTCTCTTGTCATCTGCGGATACCACGTGAAGCTTGGTATTCCAACCGCCTTTTGATTTTCCGATAGACTGCTTTCCATGTTTTTTAAACAACCGTGTCCATCCGGGTGTACTTTACAAGAGGTACTGTCTAACGCCAATACCTCAACCTTGATTGATATGATTTTTTCCTGCTGCAAAGCCGTGAAAATTCTCTGTATTACACCGCTATTTACCCATCGATTAAAACGCTTGTATATACTATTCCGGTTGCTGTATTCCTTTGGTAGTGCCCTCCATTTGCACCCATTCTCGGCTATATACAGTATTGCGTTAACAAAATCGTAGTTGCTAATTTTTACGTTTCCTCTCTGAACCGGAAAGTATTTTTCGATTTTTTGAAATTGTTTTTTAGTAATTTTCATGTATTTATTATAATACATTTTTGCATTTAGTGTCAACAGTCTATAGCTAGTTGTGTCTTCCTCGTCAGGCTTACCTGTTAGAAAGCAAGACTGTGGAGGATCAATTTAGTGGTTACGGGTTAAATCACGGAGTAAGCGTACCCCATGTAACAGCCGAATTGTCGGTGATGTTTGTAACTTTATGAGTAAAGTCATCATTAGCGTTTACAGCTTCAGCCGTGTAATCCTGCTGGTTAGCATCATAAGTAACTTGAGTAGATTTAAGATCTACATTCAAATCAAACACGAGGGATTTGTAGTCCTTAGACTTTATGTCAGGGCTGAGTTTAACAGCATCAATCAGCTTTTCAGAAGTTTCACCGGGGTTCAGGATATACTCATAATAGAAGTCAGAAACATCAGCTGTTTCACCATTTCCAAGAGCAGATGTCCACTTGAGCTGATGATTATCATTCTCATCGTCAAGATAGATATTGATCTTGATGGAGCTGTCATATGACTGTGCCGCATTAGTAGCAGCTTTTTGAGCGTTGCTCTATGCAGCGGTTGCTCTGGTTTTAGCAGCAGTGTACAAAGTATCGGTCGCTTCTGCAAGAGCGTATGCGTATTCAGCATCAGCCTTTGTCCGGTCATATTTTGATTTAGCTGTATTGTAAGCACCAAGAGAATTTTCATAGGCTGTTTCGTCAAGAGCCAACTGACCATGTGCTTCAAGCAGGTCTTCTTTTGCCTTCTGCAAAGCCCGATTAGCATTATCCAATGCTTCCTGCTTGATGGCATAATCGGCAGATTCGACACTACCCGATTCGGTGTCGGTGTACCATGCTTCTAACCATACTGTACCCTCATCTGAAGCGGAGTTGTGATAAGTGAGGTGTTACACTCTTGATTTCAACGTCTTTTACATACTGAATGAGAGGATCGCCTTTAATGATACCGTTTTCGCCTGCACCAAGGTTACCATCCTCAAAAGCTTAAAGAGATGGGAATTGTGATATTATAGAATAACTAAGAAGGACAAAGGTGATGTACTGATTATGAAAATACAAGAATTCAGGGATAAACTTAAACAGTGTAATCGGGAGGATGTAGAAAAAATCGCTTCGGAACTGTATAAATTGTTGCCTAAGAGCAAGAAAGA
>CANQAJ010000204.1 GCA_947589365.1 uncultured Clostridia bacterium
GCCGCAGCCGCCATTGTTGCCGCCACAGCAGCAGCAAAGAATGATTATGAGAAGAATAATCCAAGTACAGTTGTTTCCGCCAAATCCGTTGTTACACATAATAAATTCCTCCTTATATTCCACTCCCCCACTCTCGGCTTCGCCGTGGGAAGTGGTTACATTACATAATACGCCCCATATAAAAATCGGTTACTCAATACTTATGACATTTAAAACATTTTTTCTATTGACATATATACAATTAAATGGTAAAATGAAAACGGTTTTCAAATTGTCGGAGGTGCTGATATGAATAACGGTGAATATAAAACCAGACAAAAACAGGCAATACTCGATTTTCTTAAAAATAATAAAAATAACCACGTCACTGTGAACGATATTTCGGAATACCTCGAAAAAAATAACTGCCGCGTTGGAATTACAACTATATACAGATACCTCGATAAACTCCTTGAACATGGCACTGTGCGTAAATATACAGTGGATAATTCTACATCCGCCTGCTTTCAGTATGCAGGTCCGTCCGAGTCCTGCCGTGAGCATTTCCACCTTAAATGCGAAATGTGCGGCAGACTTATACACCTTGATTGCAGCCATGTTTCCGAGCTTTGCAATCATATTTTTAAAGACCACGGCTTTAAACCCGATATGATGAGAACGGTTTTCTACGGAATATGCTCGGTATGTGCCGCAAAACAACAAAATAACGGAGGAAATATATGAAAAGAATAACAGCAATCATTTTATCTGCGGTTTTTCTCGCCGCTTTGCTCTGCGGTTGTAAGCCTGACAATGACAAAAATGATGACAGGGTTAATGTTGTGACAACAATATTTCCGCCGTATGACTTTGTCAGACAGGTGGGCGGAGATAATGTGAACGTTTCAATGCTGCTGAAACCGGGAACGGAAAGCCATAACTATGACCCGACACCGCAGGATATTATAAAAATTCAGGATGCCGATATCTTCATATACGTTGGCGGAGAATCGGACGAATGGGTGCGTGAAATACTCGAGGCTGATGATAAACAACCCAAAAAAGTAATAGCCCTCACCGACTGCGTAGATACCGTGCAGGAGGATATAACAACAGGTATGACCGTTGAAGAAGAAAACGACAGTGACAAAATAGAATATGATGAACACGTATGGACTTCTCCGCAAAACGCACTGACGATATCAAGAAAAATTGCGGAGGTGCTGGAGGAGCTTGACAGCAAAAACAAAAAGTCATATGAAAAAAATATGCTTGAATATGCAAGAGAGCTTTCTTCCCTCGATAATGACTTCAAGGAAGCAGTGGATAAGGCAAAAAACAAAACGCTTATCTTTGGCGACAGATTTCCTATGAGATATTTTGCGGACGAATACGGACTCGGATATTTTGCCGCATTTCCCGGTTGCTCCTCGGATATGGAGCCGAGTGCTGCTACTATCTCTTTCCTTATAAATAAGGTCAGGGAAAAGAAAATACCGGTCGTATTTACAATAGAATTTTCAAACGGTAAAGTCGCCGATACAATATGTGAGGCAACAGGGGCAAAAAAACTGGAATTTCATTCCTGCCACAATGTATCTCAGAAAATGTTTGACGATGGGGCGACATATATTTCAATTATGCGGACTAATCTGAAAAATCTCAAGGAGGCTCTGGATTGAATGAATGAGCTTATCAGATGTGAAAACGTATCCTTTTCATATGAAAATGCAAATGTGCTGAAAAATCTCAGTTTTTCCGTCGGTGAGGGTGATTATCTTTGCATTGTCGGGGAAAACGGATCGGGAAAAAGTACGCTCACAAAAGGTATTCTCGGACTTAAACAGCCCGCCGAGGGCAGAATTATAAAAAGCAACAGTCTGAGAGCGGGCGGTATAGGCTATCTCCCGCAGCAGACTCCGGCTCAGAAAGATTTTCCGGCGAGCGTATCCGAGGTGGTTTTCTCCGGACTGCTCGGCAGACGCGGGTTTCATCCGTTTTATACAAAAAAGGATAAACAGGATGCATACGACAATATAAAAAAGCTGGGTCTTGAGGGACTTATAAAACGCAGCTACCGTGACCTTTCGGGAGGGCAGCAGCAGAGAGTACTACTTGCGAGGGCATTGTGTGCGGGGAAAAAAATACTTTTGCTTGATGAGCCTGTAACAGGGCTTGACCCCATTGTTACGGAGGAAATGTATAAGCTTATTGAGAAGCTTAACCATGAGGAAAAAATTACCGTTATCATGGTGTCACATGATATTTCCTCGGCTGTAAAATATGCAAGTCATATACTGCACCTTAATTATGACAAAAGCTTTTTCGGCACTGCAAACGATTATTTAAACAGTCCGATCGGACGAAGGTTCTTTTCGGAAGAATGAATTTTTTATTTTCCAAAAATTACATAAAATTTTTTAACGGGAGTGTGCCTGAACGGCACAGGTGGATTATTATATATGGAATTATTTGAAATATTTGAACATACGTTTATGCTGCGTGCATTGGTCGGCGGAATACTTATTTCTCTTTGTGCCGCTCTTCTCGGAGTAAGCCTTGTCCTGAAAAGGTATTCAATGATCGGCGACGGTCTTTCCCATACGGGGTTCGGGGCACTTGCAATCGGTGCTGCGGCAGGATTTCCCCCGCTTGAGTTTGCCATACCGATCGTTATTGCGGCGGCATTTCTGCTTCTGAGAATAAGCGAAAACGGAAAAATCAAGGGTGACGCTGCTATTGCACTAATATCGACAAGTGCACTTGCCGTAGGAATCACCGTAACATCACTTTCGGGAGTAAACATTGATATCGAAAGCTATCTTTTCGGAAGCATACTTGCACTTTCGGACAGTGATATTGTATTGTGTGTTATAGTTTTTGTCGTTGTTATGACCATGTTCATACTTTTCTACAACAAAATATTTGCCGTCACCTTTGACGAAAGCTTTTCTAAAGCCATAGGAATGAAAGCAGGAATATACAACATCATAATCGCACTTCTTACCGCTCTCACAACAGTTATCGGCATGAAGCTTATGGGTACGCTTCTTATATCAAGTCTTATGATATTCCCCGCAATCATATCCATGAGAGTATGCAGCAGGTTCAAAACTGTTGTCATATCCTCTGCCGTCATATCGGTTATAGGATTTTTTATCGGTCTTTGCATATCCTTCTACTACTCCACCCCGGCAGGAGCAAGCGTAGTACTCGTCAATATGTTTATGCTTCTCCTCTCCTCCACAATTTCCCTCATCAAGTGCCGG
>CANQAJ010000205.1 GCA_947589365.1 uncultured Clostridia bacterium
AGATAAGTATGTCATTTGTAGTTGCGGAGCGGTGCCGTGCCGGCGGCGTGCCGCCGCTGTCAATTCGTAACTAATTTACTCAGGTCAACTATTTTATGGCTCGACCATTAATTTACTCGATGAACAAGAGATAAGTATGTCATTTGTAGTTGCGGAGCGGTGCCGTGCCGGCACTGTCAATCCGTAATTAGTTTTCTCAGGTCAACTATTTTATGGCTCGACCATTAATTTACTCGATGAACAAGAGATAATTATGTCATTTCTGCCTGCGGAGCGGCTCGCAAGAGCCGCTCTCGACACTTTCTGCTGCACACCGACAGGCAAACTACCTATCGCGGAAACAGACTACCCTCCATAATAAACAAAGCGAACGTAAGTGAGCGATCCCGCGAATTGCCCGCGGGGGTTCCCCCGCCCGCATAATATTTTGCGGTGGTTAAATAAAATGTTCACAAATCCGCTTGTATTTTTATACAAATTAATATATAATTAAATATATATGCCGATTTTACGATAATTACCTACAATGCGGAAGGAGATATATTAATGAAACGACTAACCGCCGTACTTGCCGCAGCACTTATCACATTGACAATTTCCACAACAGCTTTCGCTGTTCCGGAAAATTCGGATAAGGCGGAACAATCAAGTACATCATCCGGAACAGAGCAAAAGGAAAATTCCGAAAGCTCCCAAAATAATACCGATAAAACAGAAAGCAGCACTGATAAAACAGAAAGCAGCGTTCTTGATCCTAACAATATCACCTATAAGGAATATAAGCCTGACAATACGAAGATGACTATCAGACTGCCGTCCGAAATGTATATCCTTACACCCGATATTGACGAGGATGACCCGGCTCTTGCCGCCGCCAATCTTACAAAAGAAAAAGTAAAGAAAAGCTTTACCGAAAACGGTACACTCCTGAAGGCTTTTGCAAAGGACTTTTCGTTTGATATAACACTGACAATGACTCAAAACGAAAGAACACAGACAATAGATAACCTTTCCTCCCTTTCGGAAGAGGAAATCACGCAGATAACAAATGCCCTTCTCGAAAACAATCTCGCCGTGGGCTGCTCTAAGAACACATATAACGGAACACTCTTTCTGAGCTTCGATACGGAATATGAAACGGCAGACACAAAAATTTACGGCGTTCAGGAATATACGGTCGTAAACGGGAAAAATATTATTATAACCTTTCAGTCACATACGGGCAAGCTGACAGAAAATCAGCAGGCTCTTATAAGTGACATCATGTCCGAAACAGTCTTTGAGGGCAGAGAGGAGGAATCTGTCGGGATATCGGATGCACCGTCAACAGATGTAAACAATCTTGATCCGAGGTACATTGTTATACTTATCTCCTCCGTGGTGGCTCTTGTTGCACTTGCGTCAATGATTATAGTGGGGACGAAATATCGTGAATCCCATCGTTCTCACAAGGAAAAAGATGATGACAGGTTCATTATAAATACCCCTAAAACCCGTTTACAGGTGGATGACGAAGAAAAAGAAGAGATAAAACCAAAAAAGACGGAAAAACCGTATGATACCTCGATTTTTGAAGCATCCGATGAAAATGTGCTTTTCACAAATACAAAACTCGAAGAGGAGAAAAAGCAGAAGGAAAAAAACAAAAATATCCCCCGACTTGACTCGACAATGGAACTTTCCATACCGAAAAATCCCTATACACCGGTAGGAAAGGCAGAAGCTGTCGAACAGCCTGCGATGTCCGTAACCTCAGAGATAGCCAAGCTGTCCAATATAAGTGCCGAGGAAGCCAGAGCAGCCAGAGAAGCAAAAGAAACAACTGCGGAAAATGAGTCCGCTTCACAGGTAAATACCGATTCTGTTGTATTTGCCGAAAGCACTCCCAAAGCAAAAACGGAAATAAAACAAATCGGCGAAGAGGTATTCAATACCGATGAAAATACGGATATTTCCGAAGAAACCGATACGCACAATGAGTCCTTTACAGATACCGCTGAGAATAAACAGGAAGAGATTTTCTCCGATGTTGAAAAGGCAATCATTACAAACAGTATAGCGGATGAAAGCAGTGAGCAGCAGCCCGACGGGGAGCTTTCCGAATATGAAAAAAGATTCGGACGAGGAAGAAAGAATTTCTTGTCAAATTCACCCGTAACGGGAGAAGAGGAAGAAAAACCTGTATCAAAATTCGAGAAGCATTTCGGTAAGCTTCAGCCTGCCGCTGCAAAGAAAGAAATACAAAATGATACGGTAGCGGCTGTAGATGCCATGATAAAGCAAGAAAATGCCGTTGTTGATGTTAAGAAAAAGGAAAAATCCGATATCACGCATAAAGATGATTCGGCTATAACCATAACAAAGGCACCTCCGAAAATATCCGAACCTGTCGTAACGGAACAGCCTGTTGTGAGGATCACAAAAACAACTCCCATGCCGGCAGAAATTAAAGAGGAAATCATTAAAGCCGAAGAAACAGCTCCGGAAACTAAAGAAAGCACTGCAAAAAACATTAATACAAAAGCATCCGATACACAGACGACCAAGGAAAAACCTGCGGATACAAGTCCGGATGATGGGCAGTCGGAAAAGAGAAATATCCTTAAAAAGTTTACTGAAAAGCTTTTTGCTTCCGATGAGCCTGACGAATTAACGGAACAGGCTGCCGAAACAAACAAGGAGAGTACTAATAAGTTTATAAACAGTATAAAGGATAAACTTCAGTACCGTGCTCCGGAGTATGAAGATGAGCCGACAGCAGAACAGGCACCGAGAACGAGCAGTGAAGGAACCGAGATATACCGCTCACCCGAAGCCGTTAAACCGAACCGGATAGAGCTTGCCGTGAAAAAGAATGAGGACGGAAGTATTGTAATAGACTCAATAAGTGATGAAACGGGTAAGCCTGTTCAGATCGCTGTAAAGGATGGAGATGCCGAGTCAAAGAAAAAAACCGGAACAAAAGGGAAAAAGAAGAATAGGAAGTCCGACAAGAGGAACAAGAGAGATAAGAAAGATACCGAACCTTCCGGCACTGCTGCTTTAAAAGAAGCTGCCGCAACGGTTGCCGGGGCAACTGTGACTGCTGCGGGTATAGCCGCAGAATCCGCTGCCGAATCCGTTAAGAATGTGTCCGATAAGACAAAAACAGCAGGTGCTGTGGTATCGGCTGCATCCGGCACTTTAGCAAAGACAGATGAAAACAAGGATAATACCGTTGCAAAGGTAAAGACTGAG
>CANQAJ010000206.1 GCA_947589365.1 uncultured Clostridia bacterium
CACTTGTACTGCTTGCTTCCAAGTACGATGTTGATCTTCCGATATGCACCGGAGTAAATGATGTACTAAGCGGCAAAATTTCCGCCGAAGAAGCCCTCACCGACCTATTCCTAAGAACCATAAAACCCGAGTTTTAGGCGGGGGCGCCCCCGCGGGCAATTCGCGTTTTCGCTCACTTGCGTTCGCTTTGTTTTTTGTGGAGGGTAGTCTGTTTCCGCGATAGGTAGTTTGCCTGACGGTGTGCGTGAGAGCGTGTCGAGAGCGGCTCTGCGAGCCGCTCCATCATAAGAAAGTTATGGCGGGCAAAACATAAGTTTTAGGTCAAGCCTTTTTTAAAAGGCTTGCGGAGTCCAGAGGCAGAGCCTCTGGTCGCCGTCCGCAGACGGCGAAATCTCTAATCCTTCACGCCTGGGCAAGGGGTGGCGGGGAAGCCCCCGCAGGCAATTCGCGGGGTCGCTCACTTGCGTTCGCTTTGTTTTTTGTGGAGGGCAGTCTGTTTCCGCGATAATTAGTTTGCCTGTCGGTGTGCGTAAGAGAGTGTCGTGAAAGCCTCTTGCGAGGCTTTCCGCAAACAGAAATGACAAACTCATCTGTTGTTCATCGAGTAAATTAACGGTCGAGCCATATAATAGTTGACCTGAGTAAAATAATTACGAACTGACAGCGGCGGCACGCCGCAAATGACAAACTTATCTGTTGTTCATCGAGTAAATTAACGAAAGTTTCGATGAACTATAGTGCGGATTTGAATAATAACAGAGGAAGTTGTGCAACATGGTTTCATGAACATGGTCATATGATTGATGATTTAGCCGGTGGGTTGTCAGTTAAGGATAAAGAGTTTTACGAATTACTTCAAAAGGAAAAGTCTGATTTTGTATCGAATCTCATAAGAAGTAAGCATTTCAGCAGACTTGAAGATGCGTATAGATATATTGAAAATGAATTGTCTGATGTTCGTACACAGTCAGCAGTTTCTGATATATTTAATGGATTATCAGCCGGTAAAATAAAAGGTTGTGGTTATCATGTTTCTGATTACTGGACACCTAATAGAGTATCTCAAGAAGCATTTGCACATATGTTTGAGGCGCAGTTTGATGCTGTAAGATATGAAGAAATGAAAAAATATTTCCCTAAATCATTTAAAAGGTTTGAAGAACTGTTAGGAGGTGCTTTGAAATGACGGATAAAGAATTTGTTTGCTCATGTAATAAAGCCTTTGAGTATTCAAAGGTATTTTTCAATCATTTTGGTTATTTTTGCGAGTTACCTTATACTGCGATAATTAACTTAGGAAAAGATGCAGTTGCGGAATTTAAAAATATAATTGACAAGAGCATAACTGATAATTATGATTACACAATAGAAAAATACGGAACAATTCCTTTGCCTAAAGGTGATAGCAACGACATATTGATTGATTAAATTATTTTTTTAAACGGTGTAATGCTATAGAAAAACCGCCCTGAGTAATCGAGGCGGTTTTTCTATACCCAAAATTAAGAAAGGATTTGATAATGTGAACTTTGGAGAGGCTTTAGAGGCACTAAAACAGGAAAGTTTTTAACACGCACGGATTACAATGTTGAAAAACAGTGCGTACCCTCAAATGCTATGAAGAAAATGGTTGAAAAAGCTGAAGAACATACAATAATCAGTATTCACAATCACCCTAACAGCACTGTTCCGAGCTTGGATGATATAAATACTGCTTGGAAGAAAAAGTACAAATACGGTATTGTTGTATGCCATAATGGTAATATTTATAAATATAAAGTGTTGGGGGAGTATGATGAGCCTATTGTTGATGCATACCTTGACAGAGCAAACAAGTTGATTTATAATAAAGACACTGTTAAGGATTATGTAAAACAGTTATCAGAAATTATTTTTAAACTTAAAGAAAATAACGTTGAACTGGAGGTGCTTGCATGGAAATAACATATGAGAGTATATGTAAAAAGTTAGGTTTTAGACCCGAAGACTACAAATATACTTATAGCGGATATGAAGATGATTCAAAAAAAAGCCCGTTTGATATTCTCACGCTTGATGAGTTAGATGTATTGTGCCGATACCTTGAACAGACCAAAGCTCAAAGAATGACGATTAAGGACGAACAATATTAAAATGGGGGGTTCTCCTGTGGAAATAACATATGATAGTATATGTAAGAAACTTGGTTTTAAACCGGAAGAATATAAATACAGCTTTAGCGGTCATGAAGATGATTCAAAAGAAAGCCCTTTTGCGGTTCTGTCTGAAGATGAGCTTGATTTTCTGATTGAGTACCTTACTAGTAACAAATATTGAAATGGAGGTTTTCCTGTGAAAATAACTTATGAGAGCATTTGTAAAAAACTTGGTTTTGACGTAGAAGACTATGAACCTGTTGTTTCTGATCATGAAGATGACTCAAGGGTTAGTCCTTTTTCAGTACTGACTATTGAAGAATCAGAATTTTTGTATGATTATTTGAAAAAAAAGCGAACGGAAAAAAAGTAAATTAACCGCCCGAGTAATCGAGGCGGTTTTTCTATACCCAAAATTAAGAAAGGATTTGATAATTTGAACTTTGAAAAGGCTTTAGAGGCACTAAAACAGGGAAAGAAAGTTTCAAGAAACGGTTGGAACGGTAAGAAGCAGTATATTCAACTTGCGAAAAATATCAGCTATGCGACAGCGGACGGCGATATTGTTAATGCAGAACATAAAACAATCGGAAACAAGGCAATAGCTTTTGTAGGGACAAGCGGTGTACAAATCGGTTGGCTTGCATCGCAGGCTGATATGCTCTCGGACGATTGGAATATAGTAAATTAAGCACTTGAAAAGGCAATGCCCTGAATCAAGTGCTTTTTACTTTAAAAAGGTGGTGAGAATATGCATAAGGAAAAGCTGAAACAACAGATAGAAATGCTTGAAAAGCTCCAACAAGACTTGAACGTGTATGAGGTTGAGGAAATGATAAAGTTATCAAGTGTAATCATTGAGTTTGCGTATCAGTATGATGAAATGTACGGCGATTGATATAGAATTGTTTGACAAATCATTATCTACAAATGACATACTCATCTCTCGTTCACCGAGTAAATTAACGGTCGAGCCATAGATTAATTTGCCTGAGTGAATTAGTTACGGATTGACAGCGGCGGCACGCCGCAAATGACATACTCATCTCTCGTTCACCGAGTAAATTAACGGTCGAGCCATAGATTAATTTG
>CANQAJ010000207.1 GCA_947589365.1 uncultured Clostridia bacterium
CTGCACCGGGCTTAAAGGTTACAGAGACCGTCGTCGTGTTAGACGACTTCGTTACCCATTCTGTATCTGTTGACTTCTTGTAGTAGTAGGAATATGTATACGGAGCTGTTCCTCCGCTTGCCTTACCGCTTATTGTCACGGAATTGCCGAGTGTTATCGAAGTGGAGAAAACACTTGAATTGTTTACCAGAGCGGGTACGGGTTCTTTTACGGTTACCGTACACGTTGCGGTTTTGGTATGTGCCGTTGCAGTTATCACAGCAGTACCCACACCGACTGCGGTAATCTTTCCGTTTGATACCGTTGCAACATTATCGTTGTTTGTTGTCCATTTTATATTCTTATTGGCTGCATTCATAGGATTTACCGTTGCCGTTATAGTTTCGGATTTTCCCTTTTCGAGATTCAATTGGGTTTTACTCAAAGTCAGAACAGCCTTTTCCGCTTCTGCCAAAAGCTCGTTTACCCTCTTTTGCACTGCGTTATAATCATATCCCGCATCCGTAAGCCTTTTCTTACGATCGTCGCTGTTGCCCCACTTACCGTCAAGAACCTCTTCCGCAAGCTGATCCACGGTTTTAGCCGGAGATACCTTCACTGTACACGTTGCCGTCTGTGTGTGTGCCGTTGCTGTTATTACAGCCGAGCCTTCACCAACGGCAGTAATTTTACCTTCCGATACAGTCGCAACATCCTTGTTGCTCGTTGTCCATTTTATGTTCTTATTTGCCGCGTTTTTAGGATTAACTGTTGCGGTTATTGTTTCGCTTTTACCATTTTCAAGAGTCAAAGATGTTTTGCTGAGAGTAACGACTGCCTTTTCTGCTTCATCAAGAAGCTCCTGGACTCTATTTTGTACAGCGGTGTAATCATAACCTGCGTCTGTAAGCCTTTGCTTACGCTCGTCGCCGTTACCCCATTTACCGTCAAGAACCTCTTCCGCAAGCTGATCTACAGTTTTATCGGTAGTTCCGCCGCTTGAAGCAGTATAGCCGTTCAAACCTACTTTTTTGATAATTGAAGGATAATCTACATAGCAATAGTTCATATCAACATTTCCATTTATTCCGTTTACACGTCCTGTTGAAGAATACTGCCACATACCGTAACTTCCGCTGTAAGTGCAGCTATTGTAGTATTGAGCTACCCAAAGTGCATAATCAGCCGCTACACTCGGATATATGTATGTGGTAAGCGGGGAGCATGACATATAAAGCCCCGCAAAATACCCTGCCCTTTCTATTGCCCCGCAGAACTCAGTTACCAAATTATTACAGAAAGCCGATCCCCTGTTAAACTGGGATTGCTCCTCAAGATCAAAATAAATCGGATATTCAAATTTCTTACCCTTTATTGCCTGAAGACATACGCTTGCTTCCGTACGCACGGCCTCTATACTGCTGGCATAGGAATACCAATAAACCCCACATCAAGACCTGCAGCTTTTGCCCTGCTGTAATTCTGCTCAAAGTAAGTATCCTTCTGGCTGAGTACCTGTCCATAACCCGCACGGATAATTACAAAATCATATCCCGCAGCTTTAACCTTGTTGAAGTCAATACTTCCCTGATGTACGGATACATCTATTCCTCTGTATACAATTGGTGCTGCTCGAACTTCAGTCACATTGACTGCACCAACAGCCAATACTCCGACCAACACTATTGCACTCAACAGTATTGAAATCGCCTTTTTCAAAAAATTCATTAACTGTGCCTCCTTTTTAGATATTGTGTCCCAAAATCACTTCTTGTTCACCTATGAATTTTATTTTTCCACCTCCCACATCGCCCCGCTTATAACGGCATTTATCACGAACCATTGAATCAAAATTCTGATACGTAAAGCATAATATTTTTTGCTGCAACTATCATAAATATATTGTTTTGTTGTCATGCCGGATTTACGGGAAAATTCAAGCACAAGCGGCATAAAGATCGCCTTCATCCGGTCAATACACCTCTTATGCATATCGTACAAATTATTTTAACAATTGTCAACAAATAATTCCTGAATTAGCAAAGATTGTAACATTTATGTAATAATTTTCAGATAAAGAACTATATCAGGCATATTTGTACAAAAATAACCCCACAAAGACCTCATAATGCTGAATGTGCATAAATTATTGATATTATTGTGCTTTTTGTGAGTATATTCCTTTAGTTAAACCCTCAGCAATTGTTTTAGCCCCGGAACCCATAAAACGTGTGAATATATCTGCACATTATAAAACATAAATCCGCCGCAGAATCACAGCTCAATGCAGAGTCTTTGTCTGATTATAAATCATAACAGTTTACCGGGCATGGCCGCAGGAACTGTTGCCGTGGAGCAAGTATCTTAACCAATAAAGCACGGTTATCACTCGGGTATGATTCTTTGCCGGAATACACCGTACTTAAATTATTAAACCCCGTGTACCGAACGGTACGCACGGAGGTTTAATATGTAGGCTGCCCGATTACCGAACAGCCTACTCCCTATTATCGCCGAACATGATCGACAGATTTTAATTTTTTAATACAGCGATAAAATTCCTTTATCTTATAAATAATGTCCGGGGAAGCACCATTACTGTCCATAACCAATATTCCAACGTCATAAGATGCTGCACCGAGGTCATAGTCACCGAAGCGGATGTTGTATTTTCGGCTTTTACAGTACAATGACGAGGTTGTTGTCTTTCTGATAGTAGTAAGAGTATATGTAAGGAGATTACATCCTGCTGCACTTCCTGTAACCTTGACACTTCCCCAAGCTTTATAAATGTTGCTGAAAGCTTGGAGTTAGCTTAAAGTCAGGCTTCTACTGTAAGTGTAAAAGTCTTGGCTGCACTATTGCCTGCTGCATCCAGTACGGTAACACATATACTGTATATACCTGTCTTTCCGGGCAGCCATGATGTTGTTGCTGTGCTGCTGAAGTCTTTAATAACATGATAGCTTGAACTTGTGCTGTGTTTTGCTTCAAACTTATAGGTATAAGGACTTGTGCCGCCGCTTGCTTTTCCCGTGAGTGTTATCGATTTGCCGAAGTTTGCACTCGTTGAACTGATCGTCGAACTGTTCGTAAGTGCTGCCTCATTTACTGTAAGAGTAAATGATTTAGCCGCATTCTTGCCTGCCTTATCCTTAACAGTAATACGAACCGTGTATGTACCTGTCTTTCCGGGCAGCCATGATGTTGTTGCTGT
>CANQAJ010000208.1 GCA_947589365.1 uncultured Clostridia bacterium
TTATTTACGTCCGATACTGCAAGCTGATCTTCGTTGAGTTCGGCAAGTCCTGCATCATAACGGGATATCATAAGTGCGTCGGCTATGTTTATCTCGCCGTCGTTGTTGGTGTCGCCGGTTTCATTCGCACCTGACAAAACCTCAAAACTTACCGTTTTCTCACCTTTATACATACCTATTCCCTCTACAGTTATTGTATATTTACCAACTTCTTTTACCTTAAAATCTCCCACAAGGTCATAATCAATACCATTCATCAGTGTTTCTCCATCTACAGTTACAATCGGCTCAACGCTTTGCTCTTCTCCGTTTGCGGTTATGCTGTCAATCTTTATTTCCGCATTTGCAATATCCGTCTGTTCTGCCTGTATAACAAAACATTCTTCTCTTTCACACCATTTTTCAGTATCATATGTTACTGTCAGATTACCGTTTTCGTCAGCAGTCGCCTGACTTATATACAACAAGTTGTAGTCACTCAATATATCATCGGTATCTCTTGTCTGCACCACATAAAAATTATATGTACAGTTCGGAATCAGTAAAGAAAATTGTTTTGTTTTTGTATTATTACTTGTTGCAATAGTAACTACATTTGTTTGACTGAATTTCTCTGCAGTTTCGCATATAGAACCATCAGCTCCAAGTTTGGATATGGAATTAATTCCGTTCGGTGTTTCCCATTCGCAAATATAGCCTGAATTTTCAATACTACTTGTCCCATAAGAATCTCCTTCAATTTGCAGATCATTCCAACCTTTTTCTTCACGTTTTATTGATAAATAATTTTCTGTTGTGTCATCATAAACAGAGTAATTATCCGGTTGACCGGAAAGCCAATCTTGATAATCCCATGTTTCTCCTGTTACCCACTTCCAGTTACCCTCTTCTTCTTCATCAGTACCGCCTAACCAATAAAAAAATCTGTTACCTGTTTGAATTAAATTTATTATCGCCTCTTCTTCTTCTTCACTGTTGATTGTAGCCAGATGTCCTCCCAACTCTTCACACCTTTTCTTTGCACCTAACCACGAAAGTTCCTCTTCAAAAGCTTGATATTTATGTCCATTATATTGACACACATTAGTTCCAAAATTTTTGTATGATAAGTTTTCATTGAATCTGAAATTATTCTTCATTGTAAGAACCATTGTAATTTTCTTATCGTATTTCACATTGACATTCCGCCTTATATCAGAACCTATTCCATCCTTGTATGCATTTATATCCAAGGATTCAAGCGGGACTTTAGCAATAGCTGTACCGTCTGTATCTGTTGTGTATGTTTCACCGTCTACTTCTACGGTCGCTCCTTCGACGGGATTACGATTTTGATCTACTGCTTTTATTTCCAACAAATATTTGTTATGCGGACACTTCTTAAAACCGAATTCACCAAAATCCAACGACCAGTAAAAATCAAATAAATGTACTTTCAAATTAAGTACTTTAAAATCAAAAGTCAGTGATTTCATATTTAAAAGCTTTATTTTGATATCAATCGTCATTTTAAAGGAAATATCACCATCTATACAGTTTTTACACTCATGAATAACATTTTTATCTTTAGGTGTTAGTTTAGTATAGGTTGCCTTAACCTCTGCACCGACTGTCGCATCAACACCCACCTGAGCAATATATTTACTTATAACCTTAACTTTGGGTTCAAGCGATAAACCTAAAAATAAGGTACCCTCTATTTTAAACTCAGGTTTAAACGATGGGGATTTACCGGTATCTTCAAATCCGTTTTTATTCGATACTCTAAAACCGACACTGCCCTCTAATGTACCACTTAGCTCCATACTTACGCTCGCTTCAAGAACTAAAGATGGTGTCAATTCTACATATAATCCGGGACATATCGCAAATCCGAATGTTGCAAGCGGCAGTTTTTTTGTCAACTTACTGTTTGCAGTAAGAGACATACTTACATCTGTTGAATATCCAAGATTAAATTCAAAATATTGATAACTAAGGGATATGTACAGCTTCATAGAGGCAGTTAATTTTATATTGAGAGCCGCTGTAAATTTAGCATTATTATCATCACTACCAAATTTTTTTTCAATTTTAAATTTATCACTTACTGTAACACTTCCTCCTAAATCATACCCACAAGTCATAATATCTCCACTGCGGGCAGACTCGGCATTTTCAACCTTACCCTCGTAAAGGATACCTTCCTCAAGATTTGAATCATCAACGGTTGCTTTGGATGTATCGGACCCCTCATCTATCTTTACATAGTCGAATACTTCTTCCATAGATGTATCCTGACTTGTTACTGTAGCCTTTGTTCCGTCAATTGTAATATCATCTACCTTAGCAATTATAAGATCATCACCGTAATCATATGCAAAAATATCACCGGATTTTAGCGAGGAAATATTGCTGTCTATGTTCTCGAATACATAAATTCCGCTTTCGTCATTGGCAGATACTACCTTATTTTTTGTTTTGCTTTCGGGTATGACATTTGTTTTGTCACTATATACGGCAAAATTATTTGTTTTGTCATTGTCCAAATTCAAAACGGAATCACTTTCAAAATCATCCGTTGTCTTGGCAAGAAATTCCTGCATTTCCTTTGTGTAATTCGGGCAGTCATATACCTTGCACATCGGACGGAGTGTTGTTGTATCCACAAGAAAAACTCTGAGATAAAAATACTCAGGCATACTGTACGTATCAAGTGTAATCTCAGCAGACGTATCTTCCGGACTTACATCTGTCTTACCCGTGGAAATAAGCTTTATTCCTTCTTCGTCATAAATTGCCGCTACAAGCGTACCCGGTTTCAATGTCTGAAATTCAACCGAAACCCTATCGTCTGTTACCTCCGCTGTAAAAATTTTGCAACCTACACTTTCGCTCTCCTCAATATCTTCATTGGAAATTTCTTTTGACAGCAAATCACCGAATGAGTTGGTTGAATTAACCGAAATGTCATTTTGCGTACTTACACCGCTCCCGCTTTTTTCGGGTAATTCATCGGCTGCATTAACAGACGTACCTATACCAACCTCTGCAATACCTACAAACATTGCTGCTGATAATACAACAGAAACAACCTTGTCAAAAAATCTTTTTGCTTTACTTTGCATTTTAAAATTACCTCCCAACATAATCAGCTTATGTTCAAAAAGCAGGTTTTAGGAGAATAAAACCTGCTTTAAGAACAACTAA
>CANQAJ010000209.1 GCA_947589365.1 uncultured Clostridia bacterium
AGCTGCTCGTTAAGCTCGTGCTTTAGCTCCTCACCCTCGGTTTTTGGGAGTACAGCTTTTGTTGCCTCAATACCGGTTTTGGCAAGCTTGTATATGCCTGAAAGCAATTCCTTATTTGCCTTACTCATAATAATTCTCCTTTCGTTTTCGCAAAAGCGGTTAAAAATAAATTACCGACTTTAATATTTGCATATGCTTATTATTTGCTTTATAAACAAATTTATACAAAGAAGAAAGAGGTTGATTTTATGTCAGAAATACATATGCCGACAATAAATAAAACAATGGAGGCATTGAGAAGAAATAATATGCAGGCTTATTTTTGTAATAATTCTGAGGAAGCCTGTGAGCTTGTCCGCAGTCTTATGAAAAAAGGCGATACGGTAACGCACGGCGGCTCGGTTACGCTTGCACAGACGGGAATAACAAAGCTTATTTCAAACGGAGATTATAATTATCTTGACCGCAATGCACCGGGACTTACAAGAGAGCAGGTTGAGGAAATATACCTCAAAGCATTTACATCGGACGTATATCTTACAAGTGCAAATGCTATAACCGAAAACGGAGAGCTGTATAATGTTGACGGAAATTCTAACCGTGTTGCAGCGATATTATACGGTCCGAAAAGTGTTATCGTAATTGCAGGATACAATAAGATAGTGCCGGATATAAACGAGGCGATTGCAAGGGTTAAATGCGAAGCCGCTCCGAAGAATACAGTACGTCTTAACTGCGATACATATTGTGCAAAAACGGGGAAATGCGTATCACTTAATAAAGAGGACAGCCTTATGTCGGACGGATGCAGAAGCGAACAGAGAATATGCTGTAACTATGTGGTATCTTCATTACAGAGAAAAAAAGACAGGATAAAGGTAATAATAGTAGGAGAAGAACTCGGATATTGATAAATACGAATGGAGGGAAGTGCTGTGCCTACACCGCATAACAACGCAGAAAAGGGAGATTTTGCAAAAACGGTACTTATGCCGGGAGATCCGCTGAGGGCAAAATATATAGCGGAAAATTTTCTTGAAAATGCAAAGCTTATAAATGAGGTAAGGGGAATGTATGCCTATACGGGAGAATATAACGGAAAAAGGCTTTCGGTTATGGCAAGCGGAATGGGTATGCCGTCAATGGGGATATATTCCTATGAATTGTTTTCGGTTTATGATGTAGATAATATAATCAGAATAGGAACGGCAGGAGCAATAAGTGAAAAACTCGGTCTTCGTGATGTCGTGCTTGCTATGGCATCATGCACAGGTTCGGGTTATGCTGACCAATACAGACTTCCGTGCAGACCTGTTGCCGCTGCTTCATATGCACTTCTGAAAAGAGCGGATGAGGCTGCTGCTTCAATCGGAAAAGAGGTTCATGTCGGAACGGTACTTTGTACGGATACCTTTTATGATGATTCCGCTTCGCTTGCACAGTGGCGTAAAATGGGCGTACTTGCAACGGAAATGGAAAGTGCGGCACTGTATTATAATGCCGCAAGACTCGGAAAAAATGCACTTTGTATCTGTACAATATCCGACTGTCCGCTGACAGGTGAGGAGTGTACTCCGGAGGAAAGACAAAGCAGCTTTAATGATATGATAAAAATAGCACTGGAAATGGTGTGAATAGGGTAAGAGGATAATAATGAGAACGTTGGAAATAGGAAAAAATGACGCAGGGCAAAGACTTGATAAGTTTCTTACGAAGAAATTTACAAGCCTTCCAAAATCGCTTATGTATAAATATATAAGGAAAAAGTGCATTAAGCTTAACGGGAAAAAGTGTGATATAGACGTTAAGCTTAATGCGGGCGATATACTTACATTTTATATTAAAGACGAATTTTTCGAGTATACCGAGGATAAGTATGATTTCCTTAAAGCTCCCGTAAAGATTGATATTATATATGAAGATGAAAATATCATACTTCTGAATAAAAAGCCCGGACTCATAGTACATCCCGATGAAAATTATCATTTCGATTCACTTATTGCAAGGGTACAGCATTATCTGTATGATAAGGGAGAATACGACCCGAAGGACGAGCAGTCATTTGCACCGGCTCTTGTCAACCGTATAGACAGAAATACGGGAGGAATAGTGATAGCCGCAAAGACGGCGGAGGCTTTGAGAATACTCAATCAAAAGCTAAAGGACAGGGAGATAGAAAAGCTTTATTTATGTATGGCTGTCGGTATTTTCAAAAAAAAGGAAGACCTGCTCACGGCTTATCTTGAAAAAAATGAAAAGCAGAACAAGGTATATATTTCCGAAAAACCGATGCCGGATTCAAAAATAATAAAAACAAAATACAGGGTGCTTGCCGAAAAGGATAATTTCAGTCTTGTTGAGATTGATTTGCTTACAGGAAGAACCCACCAGATAAGAGCGCATTTTGCATATATCGGTCATCCGCTGCTGGGTGACGGAAAATACGGAAAAAATGAAATTAACCGCAAAATGGGCTTTAAGTGGCAGGCTCTTTATTCGTATAAGCTGACTTTTAAATTTACGACAGATTCGGGGGTACTTGAATACCTGAACGGAAAAACATTTACCGCTCCGGAAGTATGGTTTGCGAAAATATTCTGATTTTTCTTAAACCGTACTTTGTACTTTAAAATTCATTATGTATACAAAAACCGACCTTAACAATCTGCCTGATATGTTAAGGTCGGGAATATTTATCTGCGGAGAATTTCTTTGCTTCTATAGTTGAAAAAGATTGAACACTTCTAAAAGTCCCGTATTACCGGTTTGTATCTGTGAATTTATAAAATACACAGCAAGATATGCGGATACCGCAAGCAGCGAAAGCACCGACCATATAAGAAAGCCGCGGGAAAACGCACGTATGTTTTTGTTTGTTTTTCCCATAAACGAATATATGATCGCCGCTATGACATTCAGCACGGGGACAAGCATAACCAATTCAAGAAGAAATGCAGTCGCCGTTCCTATAGGCTTATCACTTTCCTCATACAGACCGTCGGGGAGATAGGTGGGATCCTTTGCCTGTGCCTGAGCTGCTGCCGATACAAGCCTCTTTGTCCGATCCTCCGCCTCCTTGTCAAGGGTTACTTTCTGATTTTCGGTAAAGACCTTGGTAAAGGGAGGGCGACAAAGTGCTTCAAGCTCCGCTTG
>CANQAJ010000210.1 GCA_947589365.1 uncultured Clostridia bacterium
CGGAAAAGCTGCAAACGGAAATAAAACGCTCCCTCCTCGGAAAGCTTAACAGGAATTTACCGTCTAATGTAAAATCCGTAAGAAACCTTGATATAAAGCGTACAATAAAACGGAATCTTAAAAATTATGATACCGAGAAAAAGCAGATTGTTTTGAAGAATGTATATTTTAACAGCCGCATAAGACGTTACAATAAGTGGAAGATAATAATTGCGGTTGATGAAAGCGGATCAATGCTTGACAGTGTGATATATAGTGCAGTTATGGCGGGAATATTTGCAAAGCTGCCGATGATTGATACAAAGCTTATAATTTTTGATACGCAGGTAGTAGATCTTAGCGAATATGCGGACGATCCTGTTGAGGTACTTCTCGGTATGCAGCTTGGCGGTGGTACGGACATAGGAAAAGCTATAACATATTGTGAGGGACTTTGTACTAATCCGCATAATACGATTTATGTAACCGTAACAGATTTGTATGAGGGAGGAAGTCCGAGACAGCTTATAAAAACCTGTGGTGATATAATAGCATCGGGGAGTAAGATGGTATTTCTTACTGCACTTGACAGAGAAGCGAACCCCGTATATGACAAAAGCATTGCACAGACGCTTGTGAATATGGGAGCGTTTGTAGGTGCTATGACTCCCGAGCAGTTGGGAGATTACATAGGAAAAATGATCGGTTAGGGCGGTGAAAGCAATTGCACCCCACACAAGAGTAAAACAGAACGGCTGTAAATTTGCAGCGTATCTTTCCTTTCAGGAGCAGTAATAATGGAGAAATTAAAGAAAAATCTGATGTCGGCTGATGACGAATATCTGATAAGCCTTAGTAATAAGGGAACACTCAAAAGAGCCTATAAGGATATTGAATCGGCAAACATAAAAACATCGTATATTGACGGCTCGGCCTATGTTGATATTGACGGAGTGAGGTGCGTTATACTTGACCCACTTGCCGAAAGCACTTGTACCTGTCCGTCAAGAAGTATATGCCGACATATAATAAGTGCGATTTTATGGCTTAAAAAAGAACTTCTTTCTGAGAATAAAACGGATAAATCAGAGGAAAATAGGGAGCAATCAGCCGTAAAAGAAAAGGCAGAACAGTTTGAAAAGGAATTGAGGGAATTTCCGATTGAAAAGCTGCAAAAGGCAATGAAGAAAAAATATTATAATGAGTATCTCGATAAGGCAAAGTTAGGTATTCTGCCAAAGGTCGAGGAAATGTCGGTAATCACGGTTGAGATACCCGAGGATAACGCAACAGTAAAGCTTATCACTCCGCTTGAATATTCAGCCTGTACCTGTCACAGCAAGGAATTATGTAAGCATAAGGCGGCGGCGATCCTGACATGGCAGCTAAAGCATAATGTGGTAAGTGCGGATAAGCTTTTGCCTGCCGCAGAAAAACAGGTGTCACTTGATATCGGAGCAATACATGATTGTGCGGATTATGCCCTCAAATTTCTTGAAAAACTCCTTTCGGACGGACTTGTGCGAACCCCCGATGATGCATCGGAAACCGCTGAATCAGTTGCTGTTATGTGTCACAATGCACAGCTTGCAGATACGGAAAAAAGCCTGCGTGAGATAGGGAACAGGCTTAACGGATATATAGCACATTCCCCGGAATTTGATTCCAATAGGCTTTTTGAAAATATAATGGATGTTATAATTGTACTTAAATCCATTATATCCGAAAATGATGAGGAAAAGCTAAGGGAGCTTATGGGGGAATTTAAAAGTAAATACACAATAACAGACACACTTGAAATAATCCCACTGACGCAAAGGCACTTTTCCTCAAGTGCAGGCTATGAGGGAGAAATATATTATTTTATAAATAAGGATCCCGACTCACCGAACAGCTATTTTACATATTCCGATATACGTCCGACATTTTATGAAACAAACCGCCGACATCCCGGTTCCAAAGCACCTTGGGGGCTTTACGGTGCAGTGGACACGATAATGAAATATGAACTTCGGCTTACATTACCAAAGCTTTCAGGTATAAAGCTTTCGTCCTCAAATGATACAAAGGCGGAGGAAATCTGTAAACCAAACTTAAATCAGGAGGCAATATATGAAAGAATTTATACGGATTTTCTGAAATTGATAAAGGATACATTTTTATCGGCGGCAGATAATGACGATGAAAGGCTTGTTATGCTTATGCCGGAAAAATGTATAAGCTCGGTATCTGATGAGATAACACAAACTCATAATATACTTGTCGAGGATAAATACGGACAGCGTATGAGTATCAGAGCGAGATACAGAAGTGAAAATAAGGAGTTTTTTGAACAGTTTATCAAGGCAGGAAGTATAATGCTGAATGACTCCGATAAAAGGTATGTTATATTCGGAAATGCATATATTGAAAATTCAAAATGCTGCGTATATCCGATCGCAATATTTGATAAAATCATTCCGCCGGAAACCGATACCGATGATGACGAAATATTCGGCTGTGATGACAGATATGAGCATTTTGCAAAGCTTTTCCAAAGCATACGGAGGGTTTTGTGTGATATGATACAATGCGGAATAAACACCTTCGATTTCTATACTCAGATTGAGGATATTAGTGGGGAATGTAAAAAATCAGGACTTATCCTGCTTGCTGAAAAACTGAAAAATCTTTCTGATATGCTCAGAGCAAAAAATCATACATACAGAAATGATAACTCCGAAATAATCGGAATATTAACAGAAATTTATTTGTATCTGAAAACAGGCATAAAGAAAACCGAGATAAGACAGGCAATCAATAACTTATATTATAAAGGAGATAATTAGTGCCTGCTTTTGGTTATCCCCCTAAAGACTGATAAACAGTAGAATTTTGTGATATTAATATGCTGTGTGAAATGTCCGGGTACGGCTATTGAAAATGCATTGACAATACTAAATAAAAAATTTTTATGAAAGAGAGGAAATGAAAATGAATCTTTTGACAACTGCTGTAAATGACGGTGATATTACCCAAAAAATACTCCATGTGTTGGAACAGCTTGGAGTTTGCGGGGAAGAAGAGGAGATTGCAAGAGAGTTTTTTGATTTTTCAAAGGAGGCTGATTTGTCCCTGCTTACTCGGCTGAAATTGAAAAATCTGAATTATGATTCGGC
>CANQAJ010000211.1 GCA_947589365.1 uncultured Clostridia bacterium
ACGCTCCAAAGTCGAAATGCAGCGGATATGCGGTTTTTTCACTACTGAGATATTCCTCGTCAAAGTGAAGTGTAAACAGATATTCCTCATTGGCTCTTATTGTTTCGCATTTTACATCTACAAAGGTGTTGTTTCTCTCGTCTGCCGTGAATGATATAGGTGCACCAAGATTTATCACATACTCCCCGGTATCATCCGCGAGAAAATAATCTTTTTCTACGTACTGACACGGAGTGAGACCGTTTGTGTAAACTCTGAATTTAAAATCGGTCTGACCCGTGTACTGCTTAACAAAAATTTCCTGCCAAAAGCCGTCATAGTGGAGTCCGTACATATACGAGGTGTTATTATCCCCGGCATATTCAATGAAATACCCGCCGCCCGGTCTTGTCGCATCGCTGAATTCGCCCTCAACCTCGGGTACGATAGTGATATCAATATCCCCGCATTTGAGTGATATGCCGTCCGAGAGCGTTTTTCCGAATGTGACTTTTTTGTTATTATTACTGCTCGCTGTCATAAACCCGCCATTGATGGTTTCTTTGATTCCGAAAACGTCATCTTTGGTTCCGTAAATTTTTTCATTGATTTCTCCTTTAGGATAGCGTCCTTCACAAAACTCATAAACGGAATAAGAAGATACTTCATCGGAAACCTCATCGGTTCTATCGGTGTCAGAGGTTTGCGGCTTGCTTACAGCCTCGTCATCTGTTGAGGTGACCTCACTGTCGGGTTCTTCTGTTATGTCGTGAGAATCAGCTGTGGCGGTGTCACTCGGTTCTGCTTCGTCAGGACTCTTGCTGATTTCCTCGGTGGCAGGCTGTTCGGAAAAGTCCTCTTTCTCATCTTCTGCGAGACTTTCCTCAGTTATATTCTGAGTAACGGATGTGTCTGCGGACGTATCAGTGTTTTCATGTGTTGTAGTTTCAGTGCTTTCGTAGATTATTTCGGGGGTAGAAGCCTTCAACATACTTTCTTCCTTATTATTTTCGGAAGATGTCTTGTCAATACTCTCTTCTGTCAGGGATGCTCTTTCTGTCATTTTCTCGGTCTGCGGCGGAACCTCGATTGCGTAGCTGTCGGGAGAACCGATTGAGTAGCGGACGATCTGAGAAGCTGCGACAGTTGCCAAAAGTATCGCAATAAATGCAATTTTTAATTTTGTCATATTAATTCCTCCAATCAATATAAGTTTAAAAAAATCCCCCCTGAATGATCCGAACGAATAACACTTTTACAACAAATTCACTTCATCCGTTAATACAATAATAACAATTTCTACCAACAAAGTCAATAATATTTTAAAAATAAAACAAAACTGTATACCTTTTGTTAATTTATTTGTAATAATTATGACATTATGTAATATTCTTATAAATAAATTTTTTCTTGTAAATTTTATTAATATGGTGTATTATAATTATGTAACAATAATAACAACTGCGAACGGAGGATATTATGAGAAAAACTAAAATTATATGTACGCTCGGGCCGTCAACCGAGGACGAGGACGTTCTTAGAAGTCTTATACTTGGAGGAATGGACGTGGCAAGAATAAATATGTCACACGGAACCTATGAGGAACATAAGGCTAAAATAGAAAAAATAAAAAAGCTCCGTACAGAGCTTGATATGCCGATTGCAATACTTCTTGATACAAAAGGCCCGGAAATACGTACAGGAAATTTCCCCGAAAAGGTAACACTTGAAACAGGACAAAGCTATACGCTTACTACAATTCCCTGCGACGGAGATAATAAGAGCTGTTCAATAACATTTGCAGGACTCCCGGGTGATGTTGATGTCGGCACAAAGATACTTGTTGACGATGGTCTTATCGAGATGGAAGTAAAAAGCAAAACCGATACGGACATAGTATGTGAGGTTCTTAACGGTGGTCCCATTTCTTCACATAAGGGTATAAACGTACCGGATATAACGCTTTCGCTGCCTTTTTTGAGTGATAAGGACAGACAGGATCTTAAGTTCGGAATAGAACAGGACGTTGACTTTGTAGCTGCATCTTTTACACGATGTGCAGAGGATATCAATGAAATGCGTGCCGAACTTGAAATCGGCGGCGGACATGATATAAGAATAATAGCCAAAATAGAAAACAAAGACGGGGTAAATAATATAGATGATATAGTAAGGGTTTCAGACGGAATAATGGTGGCAAGGGGAGATCTCGGTGTTGAAATACCCATTGAGGAAATTCCTGTGATACAGAAAATGCTTATCCGAAAAACAAGAAATTCGGATAAGCCTGTTATAACGGCTACACAGATGCTTGATTCCATGATAAAAAATCCCCGCCCGACCCGTGCGGAAACAACGGATGTTGCAAATGCCATTTATGATGGAACAAGCGGAATAATGCTTTCAGGTGAAACGGCTGCGGGGGCATATCCGATTGAGGCTGTAAAAACAATGGCAAGCATTGCGGAAACAACCGAAAATAATATCAATTATATCGACCGATTCAATAAGCTTGATATGCACGAAAGACCGGACGTTACCTCTGCAATTTCTCATGCAACCTGTACAACGGCACATGACCTCGGTGCTGCGGCTATAATCACAGTATCAAAAAGCGGAAGCACATCACGTATGCTTTCAAAATATCGTCCCGAATGTCCGATAATCAGCGGAACACCGAGCGAAAAAGTATGGCGGCAGACGAATATGTCATGGGGAATATGTCCTATTATGATTGAGGAAAAAGATAATACCGATGAGCTTATTGACCATGTGATAGAGGTTGCTCAGTCAAAAGGACTTCTCAAAAACGGTGATCTTGTCGTTCTGACGGCGGGTGTACCGCTCGGTGTATCGGGTACAACGAATCTTATGAAAGTTCACCTTGTCGGAAATATACTTTGCAGCGGCGGAGCCATTGTAAATGACCTTTCCGCACACGGTCACCTTGTTGTATGCAAGAGTGATGAGGAAGCATTACTCAACTGCAAGGAGGGTGAAATACTCGTTATCAAAGAAACAAATAACAGCCTTTTGCCTGTAATGAAAAAATGTGCCGGAATAATCACCGAAGTTGACGGAACAGACAGTCACGCTGCAATTGTAGGTCTTGCACTTAACAAGCCTGTTATAGTAGGTGCAAAGAATGC
>CANQAJ010000212.1 GCA_947589365.1 uncultured Clostridia bacterium
ATTACTGCCAAAGGTGCGGGTACAGCTACTATTACTGTAAAAACAGCTAACGGCAAAAAAGCTACCTGTAAAGTAACCGTAAAGAACGCAACTGTAGCCGCAAAAAGTGTAAAACTCAGCAAAACATCGGTAACACTCGTCAAAGGCAAATCTACTACCATAAAGGCAACCGTAAGCCCGAGCAACACAACAAACAAGAAAGTAACATGGACAACAAGCAATAAAAAGGTTGCTACAATATCAAACGGTAAAATCACCGCCAAAGCCGCAGGTACGGCAACTATTACAGTAAAAACAGCCAACGGCAAAAAGGCTACCTGTAAGGTAACTGTAAAGAACCCGAAGACGGTGAACCCGACAAGCGTAAAACTGAGCAAGACATCTGTTACACTTGGCAAGGGCAAATCTACTACTGTAAAGGCAACTGTAAATCCTACCAATACAACAAACAAAAAGGTAACATGGAAAACCAGCAACAGCAAGGTTGCGACTGTATCAAATGGAAAAATTACAGCTAAAGCCGCAGGTACAGCTACAATAACCGTACAGACCGCAAACGGCAAAAAGGCTACTTGCAAAGTTACGGTTAAAAATCTTCCAACAAAGGTTAAACTTAACAGAACTTCCGCAACACTTAAAAAGGGTAAATCTACTACCCTCAAAGCAACTATTACACCAAGTAAAAATGTGATTAGTACAGTTACATGGTCTACTTCAAACAGCAAGGTTGCAACTGTTAAAAACGGTAAGGTCACAGCCAAGGCAAAAGGTACGGCTACAATAACCGTAAAAACAACAAACGGTAAGAAAGCAACTTGCAAAATTACAGTAAAATAAAATTATTGGTATACCACTGAACCGTAAAAATGCGGTCAGTGGTATATTTTTTATGCCCAAATTAATTTATTTAAATAAACAAAAAGACATTGAAATTTTTACAATGCAATCGTATAATGTAATTGTGCTTTGGCAGAAATTGTATGTGTTTTGTAAACGGTACGGATAAAAAAATTTTAAATTAAAAATGATATTTTTACTATCCTGTCGTCTTTTTAAATTGTATATATTATGCAGGCGGTATTGTACATCACACATTTATCCCTGAGAATTTATTTTAAACGGAGGAATATTATGAAAAATTTAAAGAAGAGCATTAAAAAAATCTCTGCGGTTTCGCTTGCCGTCCTTATGCTCGGCGGCAGTGCTGTTGCGGTTTTGCCGGAGGTGACACAGAGCGGGATAGTAGCAAATGCGGCAAGCGAGGGAACAACTACCGAGGGTTTTAAGTGGGAAGAAAACGAAAACGGCGGTGTGACAATTACAGATTATACCGGAAACAGCAGTAATATTGTCATTCCGTCCAAAATCAACGGAAAATCTGTTACATCAATAGGCAATGATGCGTTTTCCTATTGCAGAGGACTAAAAAGCGTAACCATTCCCGACAGTGTTACATCAATAGGCTATGCGGCGTTTAGTGATTGTACAGGACTGACAAGCGTAACAATAGGAAAAGGTATTACTAAGATAAACAACAATGTATTTCACCATTGTACCGGACTGATAAGTATTAATGTTGATAAAAATAACAAAAATTATTTATCCGAAAATGATGTTTTATTTAACAAAGATAAAACTGATCTTATAACATATCCAAAAGGCAAGAAAGGTGCATACAAAATACCTGACAGTGTTACATCAATAAGTAGTGGTGCGTTTGAAGATTGCACAGGACCAATAAGCGTAACAATAGGAAAAGGTGTTACATCAATAGGTGATAGTGCGTTTTGGGAATGCAAAGGACTGACAAGCATAACGATACCCGGCAGTGTTAAATCAATAAGCGATTGGGCGTTTTATGATTGCACAGGACTGACAAACGTAAAAATACCCGATAGTGTTACATCAATAGGTAAACATGCGTTTGGCGGCTGCGAAGGATTGACAAGCGTAACAATAGGAAAAAGTGTTACATTAATAGGTGAGACTTCATTTCAAGGTTGCACAAGACTGACAGGCATAACAATTCCCAACAGTGTTACGAAGATAGGTTTGTATGCATTTTTTGGTTGTACCGGACTGACAAGCGTAACAATTCCAAAAAGTGTTACTGATATGAAAAATAATGTATTTGCAGATTGTACGGGACTTAAAAGTATCAATGTTGATAAAAATAATAAAAATTATTCATCCAAAGACGGCATTTTATTTAACAAAGATAAAACTACTCTGATAGCATATCCCGGAGGTAAGAAAGGTGCATACACACTACCTGACAGTGTTAAATCAATAGGTGAGGAAGCGTTCAGAGAGTGCATAGGACTGACAAGCGTAACAATAGGAAAAGCTGTTAAATCAATAGGAAATTATGCGTTTTACAATTGCACAGGACTGACAAAAGTAACAATCCCCGACAGTGTTACATCAATAGGTGATTATGCATTTTCTGGTACAGAACTTACAAGCGTAACGATACCTGACGGTGTTACAAAAATAGGCAGTCATACATTTAACTTTTGTTTAGGACTGACAAAAGTAACAATTCCCGACAGTGTTACATCAATAGGTGATTCTGCGTTTGAGGATTGCGCAGGGCTTACAAGCGTAACGATACCTGACAGTGTTACAAAAATAGGCAGTAGGGCATTTTATTATTGTAAAGGACTCACAAGCGTAACAATTCCTGAGAGTGTTACGTCAATAGACGATTCAGCGTTTGAGGATTGCACAAAACTTACAATATTTGGTAAGGCCGGATCTAAAGCTGAAACATATGCTAAAAGAAATAATATACCTTTTGTTAGCATAGTAGAAGTAACAGGAGTTAAACTTAATAAAACAAGCCTGAGCCTTGAAAAAGGAAAAACTACTACTATAAAGGCAACTGTAAATCCGAGTAACGCTACAAACAAGAGCGTGACATGGACAAGTTCTAATAATAAAGTAGCGACTGTATCTAACGGCAAGATTACAGCCAAAGCCGCAGGCACAGCAACAATAACCGTAAAGACAGCCAACGGCAAAAAGGCTACCTGTAAGGTAACTGTAAAGAACCCGAAGACGGTCAACCCGACAAGCGTTAAGCTTAGCAAGACATCTGTTAC
>CANQAJ010000213.1 GCA_947589365.1 uncultured Clostridia bacterium
TCTGTTGTGAATACATAACAGCCGTTTTCATAGACCGCATTCATATCGGTTTTTGTTCCGTCCTCCTGCACCCACATCACCTTACAGTCATCCCTATCGCACGGTATGGATATCGTTATTGTTCCGTCAGGCTGTATGGTAATATTATCCGAATCTACAAGGCTTATGTCATACGCTGCAATAATACCGCTGTCTGACGGATAATCAAGCAATTTTACTAAAAGTGACGCACCCTCCGGTACTGCACCTTTAACGGTGATGCCGGTATCTTTATCCGAAAGGACACTACCATCTTCATCCGTCTTACCATCTATTGCAACAAATGCAAAACCGTTTTCTTTGGCATATTCTTCCGCAAGGGAACCGGAAATTCCATATATCGTGAGATTTTCACATCCATCAAATACCATGATATCTATACACGTATAACCACTTTTTATTATAACACTTGTCAGTCCTGTACATCCGGCAAAAGCACTCATGTATATTATTTCAACACTGTCAGGGATTGTTATACTTGTCAATCCTGTACAATTCACAAATGCAGAATTCCCTATCCAATTAACACTGTCCGGTATATTTATGCTCGTTAGTCCGGTACAATCGTAAAACGATGAAGCGTATATATGTGTAACACCGTCCGGTACACTATATGCACCTTTTTTCCCTTCGGGATACCTTATCAAAGTATCTTTATCCTTGGTGAATAAAACCCCGTTCTCTGATGAGTATTCTTCATTTTTATTATCAACATTAATGTCGGTGAGTTTTTTACAGTGATCAACAAACTGTACCATTTCCTCTATATCTGTAACGCTCTCAGGAATTGTTATACTCGTAAGTTCTTCACAACCGACAAATGCATGTCCACCAATTGTCTTAACACCGTCCGGGATGCTATATGCACCTTTTTTTCCTTCGGGACATCTTATTAAAACAGATTTATCCTTATTAAACAAAACGCCGTCCTCGGATGAATAGTACTCATTTTTGTCGTCAACATTAATGCTGGTAAGTTGTTTACAGTTACTGATAAACGGCTGTTCATATGACACACATATTTTTGTAACACTATCCGGAATGGTTATACTTTTCAAATTTGCACATTCGTCAAATGCAGAAACCTCTATCGTTGTTACCGGATGACCCTCAATCTCAGACGGTATAACAACATCGGTGTCAGAACCTTTATATCCTGTAATTGTAACTCCCGATTCATTCGGCTCGGACGATATATATATACCATCGCTCTCAATGCTTATCGAAACATTAAGCTCCGCATCATCAATAGCATTCTGAGCAATTGAAACCAATTCCTGACGCATATCACTGTCAAGCTCTGAAATATCAGACACACCTGTTTCAGCTATAAACCTCATGCCTTCATCAATATAATTGATTATTATTTCCGCCTGTTCGTCCGTGAGGTCAACATTTTTAATGAAATAGTTTTCAGCCTCGTTAAGTCTGTACTGAGGCACCTCGATCAATGAACCGCTTTCGGTTACTACTCCCTGTTCCAAATAATCGAGAATCCTCTGTTCCGCATCGTTGAGTGTTTGAGTATTTCCAATTTCATATTCAAAATACTCCGCCGGGGTTGCCGCATTAGCCGTAATGCCGTTTTGCGATGCCTCCTCCAAAAGCACAGCGGCACTTCCGCCAACTAACAATGCCGCAAGCGACACACAACAAATCTTCTTTGCCAACTTCTTGTAATTTGTCATTTTTCTTCCTCCATTCACAATTTAATGTTTTCTCATCAAACATTTGTGTTTCATGTACTACATATATTTTCTAAAAGTAAACATAAATACAAAAATGTTTTTGCTTTAGAAACAATTATATTATACAGTTTTCGATTGCAAAATGCAAGTGGTTTAAAATGTTTTTATTAAAAAAACTTTTCAAGGAGATAAATTATGTTTGATTTTGGCTTAAGAATACGTGAACTTCGGGAAGCCCGCCATATGTCACAGGAAACCTTGGGAAAAAGAATAGGCAGGAGCAAACCTGTTATAAGCAGCTACGAAAACAATATAAAAACCCCGCCGCTTGATGTACTGATAAAAATATCAAACGAATTTAATGTTTCACTTGATTATCTTGTGGGCAAGGAGAAAACTGAAACGCTAAGCACAACCGGACTAAGTAACTCACAAATCGAGCTGCTCAAAATAATTATCGAGGAATTTCGGGACAGAAATGTAAATTTCAAGGGACTCAGTGCAAGACAGCAAAAAATACTTAATCTTCTGTTGATTGAATTTGTCACGCACTAAGAGAACCCCTCACATTATCTTCAATGACAAACCCCGGCGGCATTAAATCAAAACAGTCAAATATTGCGGAAACATAGATTTTTCCGTCTTTTGCTTTGAGCCAGCCGATGTCGGTCACTGCTTTATCAATAGGCTTCTCATCACTGAAATCACGCTTCAAAAAATCGTCAGACTTGCGTGCCTCACGGTCATCTTTAGTAATTCCGTTCGGTTTCCCGTGAGACTTGCGGATAAGTACGATTTGCTCTATAACCTTCATTACAATATTAATATATTCCGCTTTTATAATTTAACAAAATGGGCGGAAGTCCATCAGCCATAAGGATGATTTATAATATATTGACATATCCAATATATTTATGTTATAATTCATTCAGAAATAACAATACAAGAATGAGCGTATTGTATATCCTGTGTTACAAAGAGCGATAACCAAGCTGTAATGCAGAGTCTATGAAAGGAGAACGGATTAGAGGTAATCATTCCTCTATGATAAGGGTGTCAGGTATCCTCTTTTTCCCGTAACCAGTCGGGATGTAAAATGTGCAAAGTCAGTTTTGCGGACAGCCTGAAATAACCGTGGGACACACGGGGTTAGCTCGTTGATACTGTATGGGTTACCATACTTGAGCGAGAAGCCACCACCTCTATAGGTGTGGGAGTATGTCACAGTAACGGTGTTATTGTGAATAACAGATACCGCCGCAGGAGGCATAAGACCATGATAAAATTATTACTTGTGCGATTTAGTGAATATATTTTGTATCCAT
>CANQAJ010000214.1 GCA_947589365.1 uncultured Clostridia bacterium
AAAATACAACAGCAAAGCAGATAAAAATGCTTTGCTGCTGCATACACCCGTGACCCATCGGAGACTCGAACTCCGGACACCCTGATTAAAAGCCAGGTGCTCTACCGACTGAGCTAATGAGTCATATCAATAAATTCCATCGCTTCCGAAAGCTTATATAGCTGGGGTGGCTGGAATCGAACCAGCGATGACGGAGTCAAAGTCCGTTGCCTTAACCATTGGGCGACACCCCATTGAATTACCGCAAAAAAAAGCAGCCAAATCAAGTGCTGACTTGCAGATAAAAGATGGGGTGGGTAATCGGATTCGAACCGACGATCTCCAGTGCCACAAACTGGCGCTTTAACCGGCTAAGCTATACCCACCATAGCACCGCGCTGAAAGGGATTCGAACCCCTGACCTACTGCTTAGAAGGCAGTTGCTCTATCCGGCTGAGCTATCAGCGCATATGTGGAGCGGGTGATGGGAATCGAACCCACGCAACCAGCTTGGAAGGCTAGTGTTCTACCATTGAACTACACCCGCATCTCAGCGACGATAATTATAATACCATATCATCCGGAAAATGTCAATACCTTTTTTAAATTTTTTTTCAAATAAAAGAAAAAACTTTTTTGCCGGCAGAAAAGGCGGCTATTTATGTGGGATCAGCCTTATGCTGCGGTCAGGTCAATATCCTCCTTTGCCCCCTCCTCTCGCAGTTGGTTTATCCTCATTCTTATAAATATCTCAAGATCATTTTCAGTCAGTCTTTGAAAATCAATATCCATAATCTTTCCCCCCGACAATTCACTTTACTTCCTCGCCAAAAAAACAAACGCGGAAATTCAAATATAATTTCTCCGGAATTATTCACCCAAATAATATACACAGATAAAATAACAAATATCATTTGTCACTTTGCACAAATTCATGTTTATAATTTTTAATTTTATTTCAGTGATACTTTTTCTCTAAATCATAGGAAATTAATGAGATATTTAAATAATTAAATGATTTTTAAGAGTTTTTAACCGCTCGGTATAAACAAACGACCGCTCAGTGCATAAAATTATATTTTATATGATAATTATACACGAAATGAGGTACGCTTGTCAAATTAATGAATATTATGATATAATGAAGTAGGATGCGGACGAAGAATATTGTACTTAAACAACCCTATGCGGTACGATTTATGTTGATCCATAAATTTTTGTCTGCATCCACTCTGTTTTTTATAGTCTTACCAACTTCCAATAAAAAGCTCTGCCTTGATAGCTGCAGAGCTTTTTATTTTGATACTGTAATTATACGTTTTCGAGAGCCTGCTCCAAATCGGTGATAAGATCATCGGCATCTTCAAGACCTACGGAAAGCCGTACAAGATCGGCAGATACTCCGGCAGCCTCAAGTTCGGCGTCATTCATCTGTCTGTGTGTTGCTGATGCCGGGTGAAGAACACAGGTTTTGGCATCTGCAACATGAGTAGCAATTGAGGCAAGCTTAAGACCCGCCATAAATTTTTCGGCGGCAGCTCTTCCACCGGCAACACCGAACGATACTACCCCGCACGGTCCCTTCGGCAGATACTTCTTTGCAAGCTCGTAGTATTTATCGCCCTCAAGCCCTGCATATCTTACCCATGAAATCTTCGGGTGACTATTGAGATATTCTGCAATCCTCCTTGCATTCTCGCAATGGCGTTCCATACGCAGCGGAAGCGTTTCTATACCCAGTCCGAGCAAAAACGAATTCATGGGAGCGGGCGTAGAACCGAAATCTCTCATAAGCTGAGCAACAGCCTTTGTTATATAGGCACCGCCCAATCCGAAACGTTTTGTATATGTGATACCATGATAGCTTTCATCGGGCGTTGTAAGTCCCGGATATTTATCCGCATATTTATCCCAGTCAAATTTGCCCGAATCAACAATGGCTCCGCCAACGGCAGCAGCATGACCGTCAAGGTATTTTGTCGTTGAATGTGTAACGATATCCGCTCCCCATTCAAACGGTCTGCAGCCCCATGGCGTCGCAAAGGTATTATCAACTATAAGCGGTACGCCGTGAGAATGTGCAGCTCTTGCGAATTTCTCAATATCAAGCACCGCAAGTGCAGGATTGGCTATGGTTTCTCCAAATAATGCCTTTGTATTCGGACGGAATGCAGCATTAAGCTCTTCCTCCGTGCAGTCGGGATCGATAAATGTAAATTCAATACCCATCCTTTTCATGGTAACGGCAAAAAGGTTATATGTACCTCCGTATATCGTCGAAGATGAAACAATATGATCCCCGGCAGAGGCAATATTGAATATTGAGAAAAATGAAGCCGCCTGCCCCGATGACAGCAGCATTGCCGCCGTGCCTCCCTCAAGTTTGCAGATACGTGCCGCAACCATATCATTTGTCGGGTTCTGAAGCCTTGTATAGAAATAGCCTTCAGCCTCAAGGTCAAACAGCTTTCCCATATCCTCACTTGTTTCATAGCGGAACGTTGTAGACTGTATTATCGGGATATTCCTCGGCTCACCGTTTTCGGGGCGGTATCCCCCATGCAGACAATCAGTATTAAACATTTAATTTCTCCTTTCAAAATTGAAAATCATTATTATATATAATTCTACAATCCGTGCATTATATTGTCAAGCAATAATATAACATTTGTTCTGATGGTGTATAATAAAACCTGACACAAACCAATCAACGGAAGTATATTATAAAGTGATGAAGGAGTGTGTCAAAAATGCGGTATGCTCTGAGCCGCTTGTTTTTGGAAAAAAATACAAGCAAAAGCCTGCAATCGGCTTGATTACAGGCTTTTGCTGTGGCGGAGAGTGTGGGATTCGAACCCACGGTACCGTGAGGTACAACTGATTTCGAGTCAGTCCCGTTATGACCACTTCGATAACTCTCCATTACAAATATTACAGCCACCAAAAGGCGACAGTAATATTTTATATTGTTTTTTTGTAATTGTCAATACAATATCGGAAATTTATTATTAAATATGAAAAATAATTATATTCTTTATTAACAATATAATGTTT
>CANQAJ010000215.1 GCA_947589365.1 uncultured Clostridia bacterium
CATTTTTTCAGCTTGTTGTTTTTCCTAAGCGTGTATTGCTCACGATAAACGGCACTGTCATAATTCATAATTCTTATCGGCATCAACTCATCGGGAGCGACTTGATTTTCTATTCCTATGAATGCAATATTTATATTTGTATTCATCCAGAACTTAGAAACATCCCTCTCCTGACTTCTGATTTTTCCGTCAGCCTTATACTGTGATTCCTTGTCGGCAGGTGTAAGGTTATTTTCATCTATCACAGGTTTACCGTCAAACAACAGACAATTTACAATATCGGCAAACACCGAATTGTGGGATTCAAGTGTTTTTGTTGCCATATCTTTTTCTGCCACTTGCATCACTTCCTTCCGATTATATAATATAACGGTTATGCCGTGTCTGTCAAGGTGTAAAATGACCGCTGCCTGCATTTTTTAATTCAAAAGCTCCCGAACAAGCTTAAATCAAGCCTTGCTCGGGAGCTTTTTGCCGCTATTTTATTTTTATCGTGCGGACTAATTGTTTCGACCCATAAGTCCTCACGCCGCCGCAGAGGTACCTGCCATTATTTCGTTGTAATCTATGGTAAACGTTGTATCCTCCGTCAGCGGTCCTTCATATATTATCGGGTTAAAGCCATCGGGATTTGATGCATCTCCTGCTATCCACAGCAGAATAATCGCCTGCTCAAGCGGATAATAATATCCTTTGGCTGTATTGTTGATGTCGCATGTAGTCTCACGCTGCACCAATGTTCCCATGTCAGGATCTTTATAGAACACAATTCCTGACCATACGCAGTCATCAGGTGCATTTTGCAGGACAAAATTAACCTCTATCGCTCCGTCGGGCTTTTCGTAGCCGTCCCATGAGGTCGTGTCATTGTCGAGCTGAGCCTTGTCGAAGATAGAATTTACCGTGTCGATATATTGCGACAAACCGTTGTGCTTGAGTGAGTACTCCACAAGTCCTGCAACCTCCCTGTATTTGCTTTTCGGGGTGAGAAGATACAGAGTGTCCTTCCAAACCTCGAAATTATCCGCCATACTTATTCCGCTTTGCAACATTTGATAGCACACATGGGCGAGAATGGAACTGTTCGTATGTACTCCGCCGTAGTCGTCTACACTTGCGTTCGGGGAGCGTGAATTCATTTCATAGAAAACATCGCCTACAAACTCGGGCTGAGCGAACGTATGAGGATCGGCCATAGAGCGTAACGGTTTTCCCGATTGCTCTGAGATACACCAGTTTACCAAATCGGAATTGTCCGGATCTATTTGCATCTCAATGAGATTTCCGAGTATATCGGCGTATGCTTCCTCAATCGCACCGGTGTCGTTGGAGTAAGCCCCGGAAGCGTTATGCAAAATTCTTACTCCGTGAGAGAACTCGTGTGCGGTAATGTCAAGAGACGTACTCATGGGGAAACTGCCGAACGCAAAGCGGGCAAATCCGCCGCGTGGCGGTGATATAAAGCCGGCGTTCTCCTGCTCAACTCCGTTTGGTGAGAAACCGAAGCCTACAGCTATCGGCATACCGTTGCCGTCGACCGATTCAATACCGTGAGCCTTATAAAAGTCGTAAACCTTTCTCATGTTTTCAAAAGCAGTGATAAAGATCGGATTGATATCGCTGCTGTTTTCAAAGGTGTAAACATAGATATCGGTTTTTACATTGCTCGTGCCGCTATAGTACGTTTTTCGTGAGTCAACGCACAATATTTTCCTTTCCGTATCAACAAAGTAATAACCCGACTCGTTCTTTGCCACAGGAAGAACTACCTCTTTGCCGAAGCTGTCGGTAAAGGTCATGTCCTGAGTTTCAACATCAAAGTAAACGTCGTTATTATATTCGCCGCTGTCGGTCTCAATGCTCGATACCGCCACTATGTCGAGAGCTTCGCCGTTTTGAACACTTACAAACAGTTTAAAATATTGGTTAGTATCGGCAGACGGCTGAACTTCCGTGTTATTACGCTGCAAATAAAACTCCCAACATACGTTACTATTATGTACGGAAAGAGCCGGCTCCTGTCCGATGTCAAGAAGAGTAAGGCCGTGCTGTTCGCCATAATCCGCAGCGATATCTTTTGCTTTCTCGACTGATACATTTATGTCGTCCTCGGAAACCTCCATTTTAACCGCAGCGGGATCTATTGAGCTTGAAAGGCAGAGAGTGTTGCCGTCCTTGTCAACGCCTATCTTTATGAACGCATCGGACACCATTGCAAGACCCTGTGTTTGCTCAAAGGTGTAATATGTATCTCCGTTGTCCGTAACGTCTACCCTTAAGGGGATTATTTCTATATCGTCTTCATTTGCATTTAAAAGAGTACTAACCGCTTGGAGAGAGCTTAATGCGGTTTCCCAGTTGGTGACCTTGTAGTCTGTGTATCGCCCGTTTATGAACGACACCTCATTTGAATCTTTGTATCTGAGAATGGTCGCATCGCCGTTTTTGAGTGCCTTTATATCCGCCTCAGTGTTGTCGTGTATCTCAGGCTGTTCGGGGAATTCGACTGTGAGCGTCACCGTTACCGTCTGATCTTCAAATTCAAGCTCCAGTTTGTCCTCTATAACGGTGTAGCCGCCCTCATCGGCAGCCTTTGCATTCTGCATCGGCACTGACACCGCCAAAACTGAAGATGCAAGAGTAAAGCAGAGCATAACGGACATCATACGTCTGTTCTTTTTTACTATTACGAAGACTGCCGCAGCAGATACAAGCATTACGGCTATAAGCAGAGCTATTATGCCGAAGAACGAATCATCGCCCGTTTTTATCGTGCTTTGATCCACGTTTTCGCCGTCAGTAACGGTCGTGCCGCTGTTATTGCTATCTCCGGGCGAGGACGGCTGAGACGGTTCGGGGTTCGTCACAGAGCCATCCGTGTCAGGAGTGGAATCCGAAGGAGTCGTGTCGGAAGATGAATCCGAGGGAGTCGTGTCGGAAGAAGGATCCGAGGGAGTCTCGTCGGAAGAAG
>CANQAJ010000216.1 GCA_947589365.1 uncultured Clostridia bacterium
CAAAACCGCAAAACATTGGAAAGGAGGAGGCTTGCTTCGCAAGCAATTTTTATGGCACTGATAACCAAAAAGACGATACCGTATAATTTTTCCGAAAAACACAGGGAATATATCAGGAACTGCCGGGACTGTACTTACAATGTAGCAGAAGGAGCGGTAAGAGCCGGAAAGACCGTTGATAATGTTATCGCGTTCTGTCGGGAATTGTGCAGGACTCCCGACAAGCTGCACCTTGCAACGGCTTCCACCGCTCCCACTGCAAAGCTCGTTATCGGCGACTGCAACGGCTTCGGGATAGAGCATTACTTCCGCGGGCAGTGCCGTTGGGGAAAATACCGCGGCAACGAAGCTCTTATCATTTGCGGAAAGTTCACGGGGAATCGTGAGCGCATAGTAATGTTTGTAGGCGGCGCAAAGGCTGACAGCTACAAAAAATTCCGCGGTATGTCTATAGGAATGTGGATAGCTACGGAGATCGACCTTCACCATGAAGAGACCATAAAGGAAGCTCTTACCCGTCAGGCGGCGGCAAAGCTCCGTAAACTGTTCTGGGATCTGAACCCCGGAAGTCCTTTTGCAATTATCTACACAAAATACATTGATGTTTACGACAAGAACTCAAAAGACGGTACGCTGCTGGGCGGCTACAATTACGCGCACTTTACCATTTACGACAACATAAATATTACCGATGAGCAGCGCGAAGCATTTATCTCTCAATATGACCCCAATTCCGTTGAATATCGGCGGAAGATATGCGGAGACAGATGTGTTGCCGAGGGATTGATATTTCAGACTTTCGCTGACAATACGGAAAAATTTCTCACGGACAAGAAATTCAGTGGCGTAAAATTCATTGCAATAGGTGTTGACTTCGGCGGAAACAAGTCAAAGACCACATTTGTGGCAACGGCGATCCTTGAAAATTTCCGCCGTATAGGCGTTATAGCAGATCACAAGATCAGCGGCGGCAAAGGCACGATAGATCCCGACCGTGTGAACCGCGAACTTATGGATTTTTACCGCTATGTTCAAGCGGAGTACCCAAACGTAAAGATACCGTTCATTTTCTGTGACAGTGCGGAACAGACCATTATCAACGGCATAAGAACGGCTTTTGCAAAAGCACATATTCCTGCCGCTGTGCGGGATTGCTTCAAAGGCGCGATAAATGACCGCATTTACGCCCTTAACGGTCTTATGAGCCAAGGGCGGTTCACGGTCAATGAGAATTGTAAAAATGTTATCAACAGTCTCAGTACACAAGTCTGGGACGCAAAAGAAGTTACAAAGGACGTACGTCTGGACGACGGCACATTTGACATTGATACAGCCGACGCTCTGGAATACAGTTTCAGCAGCTTTCTCAAAGAATTAAATGTATATGCGGAGGTGAAATAATTGAACAAGCAGCTTGTAGAATGGCTGAACAAAAAATTTGACTGCGACATATCGGAAGATTACTACAGCTATATAGACGAGTGGAACGATTGGTGGAAAGGCTATCACAGCAGTTTCCACAGCCATTTTTTCTATAACGGCAGACAAAACCTGCGTACTCGTGTTTTTTCTCTGCGAATGGGTAAAAAAGTCTGCGAGGACTGGGCGGGAATGCTTTTCAACAGTAAAACTCATATCAAAATTTCGGACGAAAATACGAGCCGTTTTATTCAGGGCAGGAGAGAAAACGGCGGCGTTTTCGGTTCAAACGGTTTTCTTGTAAAGGGAAACGGACTTGTTGAAAAGGCGTTTGCGCTTGGAACGGCTGCGGTCACTGTCAGACTGGACGGGATAAGGCTCACAGACGGCAAAATACCGCCCGTATCTCCGGAGGCAAAAATAAGGTTCAGCTATCTTTCAGCCGATCAGATCATTCCGATCAGCGTGAGGAACGGTATTATAACCGAAGCGGCTTTCGCATCGGAACATACCGAAAAGGGCAAAAAACACCTGCTCCTTGAAATACACCTGCTCAATAACAAAGGCAATTACACCATCACAAACTATATGTTTTCCTGTGATAACGATCAGCTCCGGGAAGAACCGCTCCCCGCGGATATGATACGGGATTTCGATACAGGCAGTGATATACCTTGGTTTGCTATGCTTTCCCCAAACATTGAAAACAACATCGAAAGATCCGGCGGTCTGGGGATCTCGATACTTCATAATGCCATTGACGCGCTTATGTCCGTTGACATTTGCTTTAACAATTTTACTGCCGATTTCCGGCTCGGTCAGAAAAAAGTATTTATGGAAAAAGATCTTGTGGAAACGGACGACAACGGAAACAGCATTGCTCCCGATGATGTTCATCAGCAGCTTTTTTCATATGTGAAGTTTCCCACAGGCAGCGGAGACGAGAAAAAATTCATTATGGAATTCAATCCGTCGCTTCGTGTGGACGACAACACCAAAGGCATACAGTCGGCTCTTGACTATCTGTCCTTCAAGTGCGGTCTTGGAAACAAGCATTATCAGTTCAACAATGGAACTGTAGTTACTGCAACGCAGTACACAGGCGACCGTCAGGATCTTATCCAGAATGCCGACAAGCATTATCTTGCCGTGGAAAGATTTCTGCTTTCCCTGATACATTCTGTTATTTACATAGGCAGGAATTTCATCGGCGCGGATATTTCGGACGATCCCGAAATCGAGATATGTTTTGACAGATCGGTGGTAATTGACGAAGCGGCTGAACGCTTGCAGGATCTGAGCGAAGTTCAGGCAGGTGTAAAAGCTCCGTGGGAGTTCCGCGCAAAATGGTACGGCGAGTCGGAAGATACCGCCCGCGAAGCGATCTCCGAAATACAAGGCGAAACAGAGGTCGATCTCGGCTTCGGAAGCGGTGATGCATAATGGCACTATCCCCGCAGTATCTTGACAAACTCCCCGAACCTGTGATAAAATTAATGTCAGAACTCCAAGATGAGATCATTTCCGACATTTGCAGGCGCAT
>CANQAJ010000217.1 GCA_947589365.1 uncultured Clostridia bacterium
CCCGTTTCCGGGTTATAAAAGGACAGTACGAGCTTTCCGTCGTATCCGCCCGTTTGGAGTGTTTTTTTCGCTCCGTCTGCCAAATTCAGCTTTTTAACCTGATTGCCGGGGATAATCCGTCCCGACTGTGCGATAAGCGTATCCTGCACGACGATCTGTAACAGCACGTCCTGCGTTGATTCGGAAGGATTGCCGTAATACAGTGCGGCGGCATTATCGCTGAGGTCAATCGTAACTTTATCCTGGAACATCAGATTCACAGAACCGCCGCCCTCCGGGGCATCCAGCTTATCCTTGCTGCTGTCTCCCATGTCCTCGGCGTTCTGCTCGATATCCTGCGGGGCATAATCCGGGGCGAGTACGGAAACTTCGGGCTGCCGGAAAAACAGCGCCCATACGGTCACGCCGACAGCAACTGCTGTCACCAGCAACAACAGGAGGATCAGTATCCATATCTTTTTCCTCTTTTTCTTTTTTTCATATTCGGCGTATCTGTCCGTATGTTCATCCATACTTTTTCCTCTTTTCAAAAAAGTATCAGCTATATCGGGCGAATGCATATAATGCAACAAAATTTTTATTTTGTTACCAATGCATTCCCGGAGAACCGAATAAAAAGGCACGAGGCGGTTAAAATATGGGAGCGGATATCTCCAAAATGGTGCAACAAAGCAGACCGTATTAAAAAAAGCACAATGCGGTCTTGATTTGTCATGCCCGAAAAATGAAAAAAATATGAAATTTTAGAAAAAAGGGCTTGACATGAATTGAGAAATATGATAATATGTACTCGTAAAAGCTTTCGGGTGCGTTTTTTGAGAAAGAACGATGGACAAAATAAAAATTTTGTCTACCGCACAAGTCCCAGCCTTTCAAGCTGTCTTGCGTGTTCCTCTCCCGTGGAGAGCAGATAAATGCGTGTGGTTTCTATTGAACTGTGACCGAGCAGATCGGCAAGCTTGGCGATATCTCGTGTAGCCTTATAATAAATCCGAGCAAACAGATGGCGAAGATTGTGCGGAAATACCTTGGATTCTTCCACTCCCGCTTTCTTGCAAATGGCTTTCATTTCCGCCCATATCTGTTTTCTGGACATTCCTTTACCGCTTTTGGTGATGAAGATTTCACCCGAAGCGATTTTTTGTTTTTTGGCATATTTCAGCAGCTTGCGGCACAGCTTCCCCGGCAAAAGTATCGTGCGAATTTTGCCCTTGAGCGAAATTTCCGCTTTTCCGGCACGGAGTGCTTCCACGGTGATGTATTTTACCTCCGATACACGGATACCCGTTGCACAGATAGTTTCAAGGAGTAACGAGAGCCGTTTCTTTCCTGTGCTTTCTGCGGCGGCAACCAGCCGCTCGTATTCCTCTTTTTTCAGGTTCCGGCTTTCCTCCTGAAACAGCTTCCGCTGAATACGCAGGAATTTTACCTTGATGCAAAGTCCCGCAAAGCGGCAATAGGTGTTTACCGCCGCAAGCATTGAGTTGACCGTCACGGGTTTGTAACCGTTTTCCAGCAAATACTCCTTCCAGCCCGAGACGGTTTCCTTCATAAGCTCCCTGCCGCCGAGCCATGCGGAAAATGCCGTCAGATCACGCAGATACTTCTGAATCGTGCCGGTTCCCCGCTCCTCGCTGACAAGCCATGCCCGAAATTTATTAAGATTTTCCATTGTCATTTTGTTAGCCGTGTTTTCCATAATGAATTCCCCCTGTAATGTATATTATAATCCATATTTTTTTCATCATTCGGAACACACGACAACTTGAAAAGATAATAGGTTCTCAAAAACGCTCCATCATTCAAACAATAAAAATCGTGCTGTCGCACAAGCGTAAAATACGCAAAGCGGCAGCACTTACATTTTTGCATAAAATAAATATATAGAATGATGGTGTATAATAAAACTTTACACAATATAAACAAAGAAAGTATATTAAAAACAGTGGAGGGTTATATGTGGGGAAATGATACTATCGCTTTTCCTACTGCGACAGCCCATATCTAATCACATATTAGTTACACAGTTTACATATGGTATATCCGTCTGCTATCATTTTATTAACAGCTTGTGAAAGCGTGTCCGCCTTTATCGTTACAAGCTGTTTATTTGCAGTTTTCATTCTTTTTACAGCATTACATTCATGTATGTGAAAAGCCTTTGCACTCTTGTTACATATGAATGTATAGCTGTTTTTTCCTGTTTGTGACACTGCACTTTTAACCGTCACCTTACAAGCAGCCTTTTTGCCGTTGGCTGTTTTTACGGTAATCGTTGCAGTACCTACACCTTTGGCAGTTATCTTACCGTTTGATACTGTGGCAACCTTTTTGTTGCTTGTTGTCCATGTAAGCTTTTTGTTTGTTGTGTTAGTAGGACTTACAGTTGCCTTTATGGTAGTAGATTTGCCTTTGCTGAGTGTTACCGATGTTTTGCTGAGTTTTACACTCTTTGCGGCTACTGTTGCGTTCTTTACGGTTACTTTACACGTTGCCTTTTTACCGTTTGCGGTTTTTACTGTGATTGTTGCAGTACCCACACCCTTGGCAGTTATCTTACCGTTGGATACTGTGGCAACCTTTTTGTTGCTTGTTGTCCATGTCACTTTCTTATTTGTGGCATTGCTCGGACTTACAGTTGCCTTAAGCGTTGTAGTCTTGCCCTTGTTCAGTGTAACAGATGTCTTGCTGAGTTTAACGCTCTTTGCGGCTACTGTTGCATTCTTTACGGTTACCTTACAGGTAGCTTTTTTGCCGTTGGCTGTTTTTGCTGTAATGGTTGCAGTACCTACACCCTTGGCGGTAATCTTTCCGTTTGATACTGTAGCTACTTTGGTATTTGAGCTTGTCCATGTCACGCTCTTGTTTGTAGCGTTGCTCGGGTTCACTGTTGCCTTAAGCGTTGTAGTCTTGCCCTTGTTTAATGTTACAGATGTCTTGCTCAGCTTAACGCT
>CANQAJ010000218.1 GCA_947589365.1 uncultured Clostridia bacterium
TTTCCTACGAAACAAGAATTAGTTCAAGAAGGTTTATTGAGGCATTGGTTGATAATCGTAAACAGATTTTTGTTGATTCTTTATCGCCATCAGAAAAAATCCTTGACTCAGAGTGGTTTGTTTCGTCATGGCAATTCGATCCGACCATACAATCGATGCTTGTAATGCTCGATGATATCAAAAAATGTTTTAATGATGTAGACGACTTGGCGGGCTTGTTGTCTGATTCAAACAATAAGCCTTTGGTATTCCAATTCCTTGACATGGAAGAATTAGGTATGGAAGATACGCTTTATATTAAGCTAAATGCCCGTGGAAAACCATTAACAGAGTTTGAAAACTTTAAAGCCCGGTTGTTTGGCAGGATGCATGAATTATACACTGGTGACGGTGACAAAGATGACAATTTCGAAACCAATTTCAAACACGCGTTTGACGGAAAGTGGACGGATTTGTTTTGGAAGCAATTCGAAGATAAAGATAAATTTGATGAAAATTATTTAAATTTCTTCAACGTTCTCTTTATGAACAATAGCGTCCTCTTTATAGACGGTATGTTGATAACCAATGCTTCACATCCACATTGGGCAAACAAATTTGAGATTTCAAAAATCGATACGTCCATGTTTGAAACAGTATATTATTGCTTGAATTTTCTTTGCGATGATAAATGCGATCCAAAATTTATTGAAAACATAATTAAAAACATATTTGCCCCGGCTGTTCAAGATAGAACATCACACCAAAATCGCTTAATGTTGCACGCACTTACTACCTACTTGTATAAATCAAAGGGAAAAACCGAATCGTTGGACAAATGGCTTCGTATTATGCAAAACCTGATCAAAAACAGTTCTTTTGATGACAACAGATCTTACCAACGTGCAGCGAAGAGTATTTTAAAAATGTCTGATCATTGGCAGGATTTACTTGCATATTTCAACGATGGTGTAAAAATAGACGGTTTTTCTCCAGAGCAGGTAAACGAAGAGCATATAAAAGCACAAATCATTTCTAATCCAGATACTGATCCTGCTTTTAAAAAAGCCATATATGATGCAGAAAAGCATCAGTATTTCTGTGGTCAAATTCGTTCCGCTTTATATTTGGCAAAAGATAGTGGCAAGTATGATTTTGACAAATTCAAGTGTTATTGGGATAAAATAGCTGCATTGTTTGATAAAAACAAGCCAAAGAACGGTCTGCTGTTGCGTCGGGCACTATTATCAAAAGGCGATTATACGATGTCTGTCAAGGGTAGCTGCAAAACACTATGTGTTGATTCTTCATCCGATACGTATAGTTTAAAGCGACTGTTTTCTAATGGTAAAGAAGTTAAAGAAGTTAAAGAACTGCTTGATGATTTAAATACAACCAATGATTTAGATAATCAGTTAGAAGAAATTATTAAAAAATCAACTATTTCACAAAAAGATTGGCGGTATTGCTTTATTCAGTATCCGGCATTGTTCGGTTTAATGGATCCAAATTACTTGCGTATTAAGAAAGTTGATGACTATTTTTCTAATCTTCATTATCATATTATTATTCCAAAAAAATCATCAAACGGATATAACTATAGCACTCATCTCGAAGCACTAAGTTTAGAATATTTTAAAGCTTGTAACAAAAGCGTGAATGACATTGGTACTTTTGCAGAAAGATATTTACCAATCAAAGACTTTAAAGTTACATATAACAATGGTGCCTATACAATAACCAATAATAAAGATAAAACTATACAAACTAAGACCGATGATGATGATGTAATAACCGAAGCATTAGATATTATAAAAAAACTACTTGCAGAGCAGACTCCACCCACCCAAAATAATAATTAAAAGCAAGCCCATAGTACGAATGCATTGATTGCACTAATCTAAACCCTATGCCATTTAGACAAAAAAGAGACCAGTTAATGGCATAATCCACGAGCAAGTAGGTTTACCATAGATTATAGGTATCCCCACAATCCTCCAGCGACTTCAAATAATAATTTGAAAATGGTAAAATAACTCCAAGCAGGTCTGGATAAGTGTTAAGACCGGAAAAGGAGTTGATAAGAATGGATAAAATAGCGGAGGTAAAGCAAGTTGTCAGACATGATAACTGGAAACGGATGTATGAAGAATATCAGCGGAGCGGCATGAAGGTTAATGACTGGTGTGTCATGCATGGACTATCGGTAAAGACATTTTACTATCGTCTGAAAGTGATCCGTGAGGAAATGCTTAACGAAACCAACCAACATGATATTGTACCGGTGATGAAGTGTAAAACTGAAATGCCGTCAGATATGAGTACAACAAAGCCAGATGAGAAAATACATATTACAGGAAACGGAATAAATATCGAACTGCCTGAAACTGTATCAGTTGAGCTGATGACAGCCATACTTCGAGGGATGAGATCATGTTAAAGGAAATAAGCGGACCGTATTACATTGTGTGCGGATACACAGATCTTCGTCGGGGTATTGACGGACTTGCAGGTATCGTTCAGCAGAATTTTAAGCTTGATGTATGTTCGGGAGCAGTATTTCTGTTTTGCGGACGAAAGTACGACAGAATCAAGGCATTGCTGTGGGAAGGTGATGGTTTTCTGCTGCTTTACAAGCGTCTGGATAACGGCAGATTTCAGTGGCCGAGAAACAAAACAGAGGCCGAACAGATCACGTCTGAGCAATACACATGGCTGATGCAGGGACTTTCGATAGAGCAGCCAAAGGCAATAAAAAAGGCAAAAAGAAAGCCCGATATCATGGTAATAAAACGTAAATTACCGCTTGTTGAAGTGGACACGGTAATAGGCAATCTCGGCGGGAAAACCATTATGACAATCCATTTTGTTAATGCGGATTTCATGTTTGGCATACTATTGGAAAACAAAACTGCTGCTGAGGCAAGCTCAAAGATTATTGCTTTGAAAGAAAAAATGAAAACAGCAGG
>CANQAJ010000219.1 GCA_947589365.1 uncultured Clostridia bacterium
TGTTTATGATCCGGCTATTCGCCTGTGCTGTGTTACTGCCTTGCAGAGTACACATACGGTGCTTGCCCCCTGTATATAAGTGTGCCCTTTTGGGATGCGGTAAGAGTGACTTTGATATAAACTATCCGAAGTATGGAGAAAAATTCGACAGAATATCAAAAACTATCCGGCATAACTTATAAGCGTAATACAAAACTATGACAAAAACATAATTTGTCGGCAATGATAGAATTGTGAGTATTTTGCTTTTTGTAGTTTTGCATAACCGCAAGGGGAGGATAATCCCAACAAGGACAGAAAATATTAATCCTGCTACCCAAATCAATGTCGGCAGAACAGAACTTCGGCCGGACAACTCAATCATCCTCTCCGTAAAGAAACTGAGTCCCACAAAAAGTAAGATAATCGAAGTTGAAATTGAAAGAACCTTAAGATAAGTTTTCAATTGAATACCTCTCTTCCAAGCAATTAAGTATGACCCCGCAAAGAGGCAATTCCTGCTCTGCGGGTCATCTGATATGCAATATGATTACTGTATCAGCACGTAGTAAGTAGCAGGTGCATGGCCATCTCCGACAAGATCCATGGGATCCGAAGGCAAGTTGCTGATTAAATTCATCAAGTCGCCAAACGCGTCGCCTACGAAAGCGAGAATAACGACTGAATACTTGCTGTTCCAAAGTTCCTTGATTAACGTCATTGCATTTTCCTGCTCAGCCTTACTTCCGGCTAACATTTCTGCCACGAGCTGGAATATGAATGCGGTCGAAGGATACAGCTCATAATTGTCATCGCTGAACCAATAAATATTTGAAATTGTGAAAATTGACATTAACATCCATTCCATTCTTGTCAATATAATTTCTGTTAAAATGAGACTCATATCATACTGTTATAACGTTTGTATAAGCGAAATTAGCAGTCTTGTCTCCCAATTCGGTATTAAATTCATGTTCTATCAATCCTGCTTTGTCTCCATTTACGCAGATTTTCCTTTTAACTTCTTCCAAACAGGAAAAGCAACAGTATCTGCAAGCTCGGTTTTATCTCCTCCGGTTGTTGAATAGTCTCACCGGTCGTTAGACGTTTGAAATCGAAGCAGCACATCTGCATTGTCTGCATCAACTATGATTATCTCGCCGTCACTATCAAGAACATAAGCCAAAACAGGAGACTCCTCATAATCATTCAACGAATAAATCACAAGTTCATAGCTGTTTATAACATAATTTTTCGATAAATTTTCAATAGATACAGATGGTGTGAGTGAGATAGAGCTTAGTACAGATTTCGGAAGAACACTTGAACTGATAGCTCTCGCTTCACCGGAATCACTATCCGCATTGACAGTGACAGTTCTTCCATACACAGGTATTCCGTTGTATATTTGTCCAAATGAATATGCACATATGTATTCATCATGATTAACAGCACTAAAAGAGAGTTCTGAAGCCGGATCCGTCAAACCAATCAGACTTTTAACCGAATAAATAGAAGAAATTGCCGTATCAATAGAATTAACATTTATTTCGCTATATTTTCCACTAATAAATTCAACTTGTGTTTCATCATCATTATACTCAATTTCTAAATCGTATTCTGCATTTTTATTCAAAGCAATAAGATCGTCTTCTGTATTGTCATGAATTTCTGATTGCTCCTTCCGAATAAACCTTGCAACTACAGTTGTCGAGTTGTCGGGTGTCGTAAATGTTGTCTTGCTGCTTTTATTATCTTCAAATTTTCCCCCATTCGCAGATTCCCAATTTACAAAAATCCAACCATCATCAGGAGTGGCCTCAATATCAATTTTGCTATCAGCCTTATAATTGCCGCTTACACCTTTTACCGTTCCTCCATAGGAAGAGAGTATATCTATGCAGTATCCGCCGTCCGAAGGTGCAGTTTCCACCATTGCTTTAATTGTTAATTTGCTTCCATCAACCGTAATCGTCTTATCCACGGTAATGTCGACAGTATTCGTACCACTTTCCGCCGCAAATACCCCGGCAGGCACAATGGCACACACCATTACTGCACACAGGAACAGACCCAAAACCTTAGTGACCTTTTTTCTGAACTTCACTATAAAGAATATGACGGCAACAAATAGCACTATAAGCACTACCCACAGCACCATATTAGAGTTATCGCCGGTTTGTTGGCTGTTCGCATTTCCGTTGCCGTTGTTTCCGGTGCCGGGGTTTCCGGTCGAGGGATCATCGTTAGGATTATCAATGGGGGCAGCACTCGACTCGTCCATGGATTCCTTGCTTGATTCATCTGTAGAAACTTTTGGAGCCTCTTTTATGGCAACTACCTCTTTTGAGTAAGTTTCTCCTGCTGCAATATTAACATTAGAAATAGATACATCACCTGATTTTAGGGTAAGACCTTCCGGCAATTTCAGCACAACATTTACATTATCAACGTTATATGTGTTAGTGTTTTTAACATCTACGGTCACCTTAATATCCTCGCCGGCAGAATAGATGTTCTTATCTGTCACAAGCGTGGCTTCAATGCCGCTTTGGCTATCTGTTTCTGCTGCACTTGCCACAACTGTCATCGCCGTAAACATACATATGGTCATCACAATTGCAAGAAGTACACTTAATGTTTTCTTCATAATCAACTCTCCGACAAAATATGTAGTAGTTATTATAGTCCCTCTCCAAGGACTACAATATAGCATTTGCAGGTTACCAAAATAAAATCTCTAACGATTTTTCGGTTAAAACATACCACCTGCTAAACAGTTAGTATGAGTGTAGTATATCACACCTTTAAGTTATTTTCAATAACGACCTGAATTATTTTTATTGACATCCCGGAAATCTTGGAACACAGAAAACCCCGCCGT
>CANQAJ010000220.1 GCA_947589365.1 uncultured Clostridia bacterium
GAGATTTACAACAAGGCAGCCGAAATGGCAGGATATAATTTCAAGGCGGATGACAAATGTGCAGGTATGTATTTGCCAGCCAATGAGTCGAAAGCTCCGGAACTCGGCGATATTGCCAATCCTGTTGTGCGGAGGTCTGTATCGCAGACTATAAAGGTTATAAATGCTATTGTCAGGGAAATGGGAGAAAGTCCGGTTTATGTTAATATAGAGCTTGCAAGGGATCTTGCAAAGAGCCATGATGAAAGAGAAAAAATCGAGAAAAATAATAATGCAAATCGCCAAAATAATGATAAGCTTATGGAGGAACTCCGCAAGGAATTTAAATTAGCTAATCCTAAAGGTGAGGATCTTATCAAGCTGAAGCTGTGGAATGAACAGAACGGCAGATGTATGTACTCATACGAACCGATTGTAAGAGAAAGGCTTTTTGAGTCGGGTTATGCCGAGATTGACCATATAATACCGTACAGTATCAGCTTTGATGATACCATGAGCAATAAGGTACTTGTAAAAGCAAAGGAAAACAGGGACAAGGGTGATCGTTTACCGCTGCAGTATATGACAGGGAAAAAAGCTGATGATTTCCGTGTCAGGGTAAGCAATTCGATATTAAGCAGAAAGAAGAAAAATAATCTTCTGAAAGAACAGCTCACAGAGGAGGATAGAAAAAGTTTTAAGCAAAGAAATCTACAGGATACTCAGTATATATCAAGATTTATGATGAATTTTATCAAGAAATATCTCAAGTTTGCAGGGGAAGCGAAAATTGTTGCGGTGAACGGCAGAGCTACCGATTATATGCGTAAGCGTTGGGGAATAAGAAAAATACGTGCTGACGGTGACACACACCATGCGGTGGACGCTTGTGTTGTAGCTTGTGCTACACATGGAATGGTACAAAGAATATCCGAGTATTCTAAATATAAAGAAACCGAATATATAGACGATGATGGCAGGATTTATGACATTAATAAAAAGACCGGAGAACTGACGGATCGGTTTCCTATGCCATATCCCATGTTTAGAAAAGAACTTGAAATGCTTACATCAAATGATCCGCAAAGAATTTTGTCGCAGTCAAAATTCCCGAATTACAGTGGTGATGAACAGCTTGAGCCTATATTTGTTTCCCGTATGCCTCAACATAAGGTGACAGGTGCAGCACATGAGGATACATTGAGGAAGCCCGTTACAGAAGACGGACAAAATTACGTTGTGCAAAAAGTGAAATTGACTAAGCTTAAATTGAATAACGGAGAGATAGAGAATTATTATATGCCGCAAAGCGATAAGCTGCTTTATAATGCACTTAAGGAGCGACTTGCAGAGTATGGAGGCGACGGGGAAAAAGCCTTTAAAAATTTAACAGAGCCGTTCCGAAAGCCGAAAAGTGACGGTACTCCGGGTCCGATTGTTACGAAGGTAAAGACCATAGAAAAACAGACTTGCGGTGTTCCGCTTGCAGATAACACAACAATTGCGGACAATGGACCAATGGTCAGGGTAGATGTTTTTTATGTTTCCGGAGAGGGATATTATCTTGTTCCCATATATGTATCCGATACCGTAAAAAAAGAACTTCCGAACAGAGCCATTCTTCAAAATAAGCCTTATAGCGAATGGAAGGTAATGGATGATAAGAATTTTCTATTCTCGTTATATAATAATGATTTGGTGAAAATTACATTTAAAAGGGAAAAGAAATTCTCTCTTGTAAATAAAGACAGCACACTTGATAAGGAACACAGGACTAAATCTGAGCTTCTATATTACAAAGGTACCGACATTTCGACTGCAAGTATTAAGGTTATAAATCATGATAATACATACTTTATCAGAGGTTTAGGTGTCAAAACTTTAATAAGCATGGAAAAATATGAGGTTGATGTGCTTGGCAGGGTGAGAAAAGTCAATAAAGAAAAGCGTATGGGGTTCTGACATGGGATACAGAGTTATATTTTTGACAGGAGGATGTAAATTATCCGTCAAGAACGAACAGCTTATGATTGATAATGGTGATACTTCAAAAGTACCGCTTGAGGATATAGGCTGTATTATTGCAGATTCACCGCAGGTAATTATAAATTCATATCTTCTTATGAAGTTTTCGGAATATGGTATCGTTTTCATTACCGATGGTAAAAATCATATACCGTGCGGCGTTCATCTTCCCTTTGCTGTACATTCAAGGCATCTTTCGGTATTGCATGAGCAGATAAAAATGACCGAGCCTACAAAGAAAAGGCTGTGGAAAAGTATAGTTATACAAAAAATTCGTAATCAGGCTAATGTTCTTAAAATATGTGGTGTTGAAGAATGGGAAGAAGTAGACAGTATTTCTCTGAAAGTAAAATCCGGTGATACCTCGAATATGGAGGGAACAGCCGCCGCTAAGTACTTTAAATTGCTTTTCGGCAAGGATTTTACAAGGGGAAGTGAGAATGTTGTTAATTCTATGCTGAATTACGGATATGCTGTTCTGCGGAGCATGATTGCAAAAAATCTTGTTGCATACGGTTTTGAACCATCGCTCGGAATTCATCACAAAAGCACATTGAACAGCTTTAATCTCGCTGATGATATGATAGAGCCGTTCAGACCTATTGTGGATTTATTTGTAAGAATATATGCAGAAGACGAGGAAGAACTTACGACTAAGGTAAAAACACGTCTTGCCGATTTACTTAACATGAATGTATTGATAAATGGGAAGTATTTTACCTGTTCAAGAGCGATAGAACTGCAAATTCAAAGTCTGTCGGGATTTATAAACGGACGGAATACCGAATTGGATTTACCGATTATTGTGGAATTGGAAAGGCACAGGTATGAG
>CANQAJ010000221.1 GCA_947589365.1 uncultured Clostridia bacterium
GCTGAATACCTCTTCGGGCGTATAGCCTGTGTAAGCATTCTTTTTGATACCTGTGAGTGAGGAAATGCCGCCGAACAGACCGTCCTCATACTTGTACGTTATGCCAAGGGATTTGAAGTCACGGCAGTATTCCTTACCGTAGGAGAATGTACCATCGTTTTTAGTAGTGAACAGTGCCGGAGTACCATCCATTTTCGAGGAGAAGCACATAACTGCATCCACGTTGGTTTCATAGCCGACTTTTATACCCCATACATAGCTGTCAGTGGACGAGGACTCCATTTTACCGTCCGAGTACTTACCTGTTCCGAGGTCGAATACGAGCATCTGAGGAATAGAGGCATTATAGGGTTTTGCTTCGTTTGTGCCTGCATCGCGTTGGTCGGGTGCTACAACATCTCTTACGTTTACAATCTGCCAACCTAAATAAAGATTTGTATCATCCCATGCACTGTAAAGTGCATATTCGTCATATACCGGGTATTCATGAGGACCTTTGAATACGTTTGAGTCATCATTTGCTACACCCTGTGCGATGATTTCTGCACTTGTCCAGTCACTTGCAGAACTTATAGTCTTATTACTTCCCACTTTACCGCTCGGGTTTGTTGCATATTTTCCGCCGAGTGCTGAGGAGGAAGAAGCGGCTATTGTGCTTATCGCAGGAGCATTTACCGTACTTATTGTTGAAGCTGTTTTTACAACATAATCCTTTTCATAAGTAAATGTATAGCTCTTTGTTGTGCCGTCAGAGCCTTTTGCAGTCGTCTTGACCGTAACGGTCGAGTCGCCGATCTTGCCCTGACCGATTGTTACTTTCTTAGAACCCGTAAAGGTTTTTGTCGGACCGTTATCCACCGAATATGTACCGCTTACTGCGTTTGCAAGTGTAAGGGTAATATCGAGTGTTTCTGTTGTAAACTTCGTACCCGAAGCTTTATTTACGGTTACGGTAGGATCCTTCACCGGAACCGGAGCACTATATTTTTCCCATGAATGACCCGAACCGAATTTCATTGACTGATTGCCGATAGAAAGTCCCGGCTCCTTGTCGGCGGGGTATCTGTTTGTTGTAGCGTCCTCACTTTCGGTGAATATGACTCTGCCGTTTGTAAGGTTCTCGGGAACTTCTATTTCATAGAAGCCGCTTGAGCCCTTGGACATCTGGACACCGGGCCACTTTGCATTTGAAACAGCACTGTCTCCCTCTCCGACATAAATGTAAGCATACACAGTTTTCCAGTTGTATGATGAGTTGTCGAAGTATATCTTTGTTACCGCATTCGGATCTTTCTTTGTGTACGTATATTTAGCTGTTGCCTGTGAACCGTCCTCTTTTGTACCGGAAAGATTAACGGTAACGCTTGAGCCTGCCGCTGTTGAAGCACCGACCGTTATTTTCTGACCGTCGCTGTAAGAACCGGATGCACCCTCGGTGGTTGAATATTTTGCATTTGTAACACCGTTGCAGTTAAGTGTTACAGTGAGGGTATCTGTAAAGGTTGTTCCTGTTGCGGGGGTAGCCGATACGCTGCCTTTAGCGGGAATGGGAACGTCACTCGGGTTGTATATTACAGCAATACCGGAGCTGCCTATATGACCGGAAATTGTTGTAGCTGTGACAGTCCATGTGCTGCCGGAAATCTGGTCTACATACGTACCCGGAGCAGTTGTTCCGCCGCCGTTTGTTACGCTGACGTCCATATTGCTGCCGCTGCCGGCTGAGATAACCGCACCCTTTTCACGACATACAACACCGCAGTTATTGCTCTTTACATAGTAGTCTTTCTGACCTACCATCGCATTTTTGAATTTGTTTACTTCTGCAACCTCTGTGCTTGTAAAGTGTGTACTGCCCTTTGAACCGATCTTTATGCTGTCTTTGTCATGTGTTGACGGACGTGAGAAATATAGAGCGGGTATTCCGTTACGGCTTGCTACTATTGCATATGCACGGTCGATAACATTCTGATCCATATTCCATGATTTATCCCATGTATCGCCGTTAGCAAAGGTATCATGGCTCTCAGCCCAATACAAAAGTTTATCGTTTGCAAGACCTATCGTGCAGTAGTTTCCGAAGCCGTCCGGTGCTGTACCTTGATTATATGAATTACGTACGTTAGCACTGTATACGCTGTCGGTCACACCTATATACTTGGAGTATTCACGGAGAATATCATTTCCCTGTTCTCCGGTTACTCCCGGATTGTTAAGAATTTCACCGTAGTACCACAATCCGGAAACGCTTGTAACTGTCGGCCAAAACTGGTCGCCCTCACTTGGAAGACCGATGTGCTTTGCAGCGTCCCATCTGATACCTTCAAATCCCATGCCTTTTAGTTCTTCTACATATTTTTTAACACATTGCTGAACATAGGAATTTTCAGTATTTAGGTCGGGCATACCGATTTTACCGTGTGTGGTTTTATAACGGTCGCCGTCAGCCGCATCACCTATACTACTGTCGTGCCAATACTGTGAATCCCTGAGATCGCTCTGAATATTGCTATGATCGCCAGCGAGATGGTTTGCAACGATATCGGCAATCATCTTTATTCCGTATTTCTTTGCTTCATCAACGAGCGACTGAAGCTCCTGCTTCGTACCGAGTGCACTTGTTCCTACATAGAATCCGAGCGGTTGATAGAACCACCACCAGGGACCTGTTCCACCGGTTGGCTGCGGCGGTGAAATTTGGATACTTGTGAAACCTGCCTCTGCAATCTCCGGAAGCATAGCCTGAATATCGGTGTATTTCCACGTGAAACAGTGAAGAATATTACCGTCGGGGATACTGTCTGCTAAACCGTAGTCACCGGAAC
>CANQAJ010000222.1 GCA_947589365.1 uncultured Clostridia bacterium
TTTTTCAAAGCTTTTTCGTTTTTCTTCGCTCAACCCGGCTCCGATCAAGGCTCCCGCCTGTCTTTGCTACCGGTCTTCCGTGCGACAGCTTATTTATATTACCACACTCTTTCCCCTTTGTCAACTACTTTTTTCTTTTTCTACAAATTGTATTCTCTATTGCCTTTTTAGCAATAATATTACTATCTGTATTTTTTATAAATTTATACGTACTTTATATATTATTCCTTACGGTAATATATGTTAATAAAGGCAAAAATCCGCCGCACTTCATAAATGCAGCGGTTTCTTCGTTCATAGTATTATAAAATTATCCATCAGCCTTATCAAAATTTACAACAGCATTGATAAAATCTTCCTTACGCTTGGTATTTGCCTCATCTCCGCTATTTACTGTGTAGGACACAAGATATTTATTGTCAGGTGACAAGGTTGCCTCATATGCGGCATTGCTCACGTTGGCATTTTCACCGAAAACATAATACTTTCCGTCTTTCTTTACTTCACTGATAACTCTCTTGGCATCGTCATTCAAGTTATCCGTATCGTATTCAAAAAGCTCAACATATACCACTGCCCCGTCTACTTTGAAATTAAAACGGTCGCCGGCCTTTGCTCCCAAAACAGAACACATAAGCTCCTGCGGTTCGGCCTTTTCCGGAATATATCCCAAAGCAACAAGATATTTTTCAAGACCCATCAGATTTTCAGTATAATTACTTATTTTCACCTTCTCGGGATCAGCTGCTTCATCCGTTTTGACCTCCTCAAGTGACGGTCCGCCGGTACCTAAGCATCCTCCGAATAAAACAAGTGTCGATAACAATAATACAAACAGTAAAACTTTTTTCATAATATCCTCCGCGTATAATCTATCAATTAACAACATCATTATACAACATTAACCGCACAAGTTCAAGCAGGAATTACATTTTCATATCATTTCCGAAGATCATTCCCGCACCCGGAGCAAAATTCACTTTCCGGTCTGTTGACTGCCCCACATATATTGCAAACAACCGTTTCATTCTCAGACAGCCCTATACTGCCGTCATTATTCTTCGGAAATTCTATATGTAAAAAATCCCCGTTGCCTGCAACCTGTGGTACAGTATTCACTCCAAAAGGCTCTGTTGCCTGCGGATTCGCACCATTACTGTCGGGAGATGTATAATAACTCTGATAATAGGAAGCCGCTGTGCTGTCGCCGTTCATATAAAGATTGGAGCCGTAACCCGAGAAGGAACGTTGGGCTGCCCTTACTGCTAAACGATAATTTATCGCAAAAAAGGAAGCATTCAGAATAACTGTTATTGATGCAACACAGAACAGGTTAAACATAACTACAGCTGCGGCATTACGCTTTATCGCATCGGACAGCATCGTACTGCCGTCGGATAAATAAAAAATTCCCGACTCGAACCCGCATACATTATAAATCATACCAACCGCACAGCAAAATGCCGCAGCTATGACGGACATCACAATGAAAAATGTCGTTCCCTTATCCGAGAGTGCTAAACATTTCAAGGTATTTCTGACAGACGAGCAAAACACCAATCCGCTTATTGACCAAATTACAAATACAGCTGACAATAACATATCCGAAAAAAATATTTTCCCCAAATCAAACTTAAGTTCGTTGATGGTGTCATAATCTCCTGAAATTAATGTCATACCCATCTGAGCGATTGAAAAGAAGAACATTATGGTGTTATATACAATGCAGGAAACAAAGAAAAAGCTGCCAGTATTGGCAAGGGAATTAGGCAAAATCGGACTTTCACTGTCTTTCAAGTGCTGAATAAAATTGACCGTTCCTATGCATGGAACCAAAAGGGCGGCGATAAAATAAAATACTCTCGCCCCGAACACAAAAAAGGTCAGCACCTGAACAGCCATATTCTGACGGCTCTCAAAAACCGTACCGTTTCCCGATGCCATATGGAACGTATATATTTCCGCATACACCAAACAGACAAGCATAACGGCGATGCCGAGGGCGATAAACACAAAATGCCGCAGATTGAGTGACTTTTTTATATATTTTGCATTATCGGCATAAGGGTTAAGGTTAGGCGAAAACATAAAATTATTATTCATACAATGCCCCCTTGAAAACACAGGCAACAAACATAATAAGCTTAACATTTCATCTCATACAAATTTTTATCAAAGAACCTGCCCGGGGGGATTCGAACCCCCGATCTTCAGAGTCGGAGTCTGATGCATTATCCGGCTGTGCTACAGGCAGTCAACACTGATAGTATAACATATATTAATCGGTTCGGCAAGTAAAAAATCCTATTATTTACGTTTTTTATGTAAACCTTGAGCCGGTTTTTTTAAAAAAGGGCTGTCAATCAGACCGATTAAGCCCGATTGACAGCCGAGGGATCTAAGCAGTTTATTTTACTGTAATTTTGCACTTTGCCGTTTTACCGTTAGAGGTCTTTACTGTTATCGTAGCCGTACCCTTTGCCTTAGCGGTTACTTTACCGTTCTTTACTGTTGCCACTTTGCTGTCAGATGTAGACCATGTAACGGTGTTAATTACGTTTTTACTCGGTGTAACGGTTGCCTTGAGAGTAAGAGTCTTGCCCTTCGCAAGTGTTGCGGAGGCTCTGTTGAGTTTTACACTTGTCGGCAGGCTCTTGACCGTTACCCTGCACGTTGCCTTTTTGCCGTTGGCTGTCTGTACGGTTATTGTTGCCGTGCCTGCGGATTTCGCTGTTATTTTACCGTTAGATACTGTCGCAACCTTGCTGTTGCTTGTCTTCCATGTTACCTTTTTGTTTG
>CANQAJ010000223.1 GCA_947589365.1 uncultured Clostridia bacterium
AAAAACCATGGGAGTTATTTTAATGCTATCTATAGACCTGTCCGAACCAATTCAGATTTACTTACAATAGTCCGGCAGTATATCAGACAATCCGGCTGCTTATCCGTCGGCTCCTCTCCAAGCATATCTATGACCAAATGAAGAATACAAGAGGATTGTCGGCGAACCTAAGGAATTTGAATTTGTAAGGGAGTTGCTTTAACAGTATTTCAAAAATAACGACAAAAGCAGAAATAGGGAATGCTCGAGTAACTAATCAATATCCCGTTTTTGTTGAAGCTCGGCAATTGCTAAAATAATACCCCTGTTTATCAGCTCGTTTAAACTGATTTTATGCTGTTGACATATTGCTTTAAGTTTCTCTCTTTCGCCTTTTTTCACAAATGCAGACAGTTTGTCGTAAGTCCTTTCTGTATAGGCATTATTGCTGTTTCTGTTGCGGTGATTATTATATGTTTTGCGGCAGTCTGCACAGACCTTTTGGCTCGGGGAATTAATTATAAAAGCCTTTCCGCATTGAGGGCATATATCGGTATTCCCTACAGATCGGAATGTGCTTTGGCTTTTCTTCTTAGCAGTATATGCACGTGAGCGTTGTTTCTGACGCTCGTAACGACATTCCGAGCAATAATCCGCATGATTGGCGGTTGTTTCAAATTCTTTTCCGCACATTTTACAAATTAACTTTTTCATCGTTTCCACCTTATTTATGCGAGATACTATGCACATTGTCTTGTATATACATTATAGTATATGAATTGTAATAATTCAATAAAAAATAAAAAAATTAAATTTCTCTAAAATTATGCTTGACAATTATATAAGTATTGAGTATAATATATTATAAAACCAGGGTGAGAAAAACCTAAAAACGGAGAGGAAAATAATATGGGGTATGTTGGTTGAACATTAAAGATAGGAGGAAACAATATGAATAATGCAAATCGAATAGGTGTATGTCACGATATCCATGTGACGGAGGACGGTAAGTGTATTTTTACGCTTATACCGGAGGTGGGCAGAAAAATAGCTGTGGAATGTATCGGCAGTCTTAATAAGACTGTTTTCCGCAAAATACATAACGGTGACAAAATAACCGTCATAGGCAAAGCAACAGATGATACAGAGCTTAACTATAGTGAGTTGAGCGGAATACGCTGTGCAGTTATTGTAACCGAGGATGATATAGTGTATCCTGCGGATTATCCAAAGGAGGTGGCGTTGAGAGAAAAAGCAACAGTCATTAAGATGTTAAAAATGGCAAAGGCTGCTATTGAAGCCTATGAACCGACAGACCCGTTTTAACTTTTGCCCCACCGGGGCAGAAGTCATGAATAACAAAAGGAGGAATTTATGATGTACAGATTCAAGGTAGAAATCATTATTGATGAGGAAAAGGTTATAAAAGATAAGCTTTACAAGCCCGAAACGATGTACAAGTACATCCGTGATATGTTCGGACAGTACAATTTAAAAGAGGAAGAAACAGACGCACCTAATCATATTGTCTTTACAGATATCGGAACAGACAAAGATATGGCAGGACTGGCTTCTGTGGCGATTGATCTTTCCAAAATGGATTGGTTCAGAAAATATGCCGATGAGTTCTATTGGTATGAACCTGATATGCACGGAAGAATATTAAAAATGAATGCTTTTGACGAAATAGCTTCTGTTTGAATGGCTGATGATCGTGAATTAAAATTGTAACCGAGTACGATACGTTGTATTCTGCGGATTATCAAAAAAGGAATTTATGATGTACAGATTCAAGGTAGAAATTATGATCGATGAGGAAAAGGTTGTCAAGGATCAGCTTTACAAGCCGGAAACACTTTACAAGTATATTAAAGATGTTTTCAACCATTATCACCTTAAAGAGGTGAAAAGCAATAATCTCAATCATATTGTTTTCGTTGATAGAGGAAATAATAAGGACTACGGGGGATTATGGAGTGGAATTTGGCAATTGTACGAACAGTCTTGGTTTAAGAAATACGCTTTGAAATGTCTTTGGTTCGATGAAAAGGAAGATGAGCCTGAAGATGTGCTTAAAGAAGCTGCTGATTTTGAAAAACATTACAACTTTGTTTTGGCAAAAGAGTTGTATAAAAACGAATAATTAAATTTTAAAATATCAAGGAGGATTTTTTATGAAAATTTTTAAAAAACTTGCAGGTCTGATTGTTGCTCTGTCCATATGCCTCTCGGCTTCGATTATGACAGCTTCTGCATATACATACGAGAGGCTGTATAATAAGACAGATGAACAAATTGAAGAATATTTATGGCGGCAAATTAAATATGACACGTCCTTTGGCGAAGATTCTGATGGTGGTCTTGAAATATCATTCTATTATACAAATTTGAAACAGTTTCTATCTGAGCTTGAAATCCCGGATTCTTACTACACTGACGAAGATGCGTATCATGATTTTTTGGAGTGGGTAAATGAAAAGTATAGTAGCTATACAGTTCTATATAGACCATACAGCCAAAAGGTTATTGATTATATGAAGAAAAATCCCCAGAATGAGTTGGATTGGGATAACAGAGGGAATTATGATGGAAAAACCCGGTTTGTGGTTCGTTATAAAACTGATGTTATTGATCAATTTGATTTTGTGGATGATAAAAATACAAAATACTTCGGCATGGATAGCAATTCAAAGTTGTTGTTATGGTCATATGATTCTCAGACGGATAATTGGCTGTGTAAAGATGAAAGCGGTAAAATTATAGATACTGTTAATGCATATCATCCTGATGAAACCTCAA
>CANQAJ010000224.1 GCA_947589365.1 uncultured Clostridia bacterium
AGTACTGTAACCTCGACTGTCGGGGCGGCAACGGGTATGTCGGTCGCTTCCAAGGTTATCATAGCCGTAGTGTCACTTGTGATTGTGTCCGTAGTCACGGCTGCTGTTTTTCTCACTGTCAATAGGTTTAATAACGCAGGGCAGCCGAATATCCCCGTGACAGATTACTCTGACGTCTCCTCGCAAGAAAGCTATCAAACGGAGTACAGCAAAGACAACTCCTCAAGTAAGCAAGAGAGTGAGAGCAGCAGTAAGGAAAACAGCAGTGTCAATGAGGATCTCGAACTGAAACATCTTAAGGCCCAGCTTATTTCGTCAAAGCAATACAGCGGTGAGGAATATGATTATTTTATGGAAAAATATGGAAGTGATTTTCTCTTCTCCGAAAACAAGGAAGACTATGACACAGCAACTGTTATTACAATATGTCTTACCACGGATAATGGCAAAAGGGTTTCTAAGTTGATAAGCCATCTTCCCGGTTCCCCTAACTTTCATTTGTACGATAAGGACGGAAACGCACATGAAACAGATCGTGAATTTTATATTCTGAACGACGGCGAAGTAGAAATCGCTATAATATGTGCGTTTGGCGGGTATGACCTCAACAGCACAGAACTGTCAATGTATTCTGACTATGACAGTGATTTGGAAGACGAATGTATAATACCGTTTAACCTCACTCCGTATAAGTTAGACTATGCAAGCGGCAAGGTTGAAGACGGTACGATTGTCAAGGTAGACGGAAGACCGGTGTTTTTTTATGGCAACTATGCCGACCTGAAAGGATCCGGACCACGTGTAAACACCGGGATCAGGTGTGACTATTATGACGAGGCTTTCTATTTTTTACCGCTTGACTCGGATTTTATAACGGAGTTTGAGGAAAATACATTTGATATTGACACATCTGCTGCTGATGCCCTGCCTCCGGGTAAAAAGTGCCACTTCGATTCATATATTCATTATGAAAGAGAATTTTTAGATGAGTGTATAACGCACGGCGGAGAGGGTTATCATGTAAGAAGCAGTCTATTCAAAGGTTTTGTAATCAGATATATTTATGAATATGGCGATGACGATCCCGGAGATTATACGAAATTCGACAGCGACTATATAACAAACTATCCCCAAAATATCAAGATATCCTATACCGATGGTGATTACAGCTTCAGCATTGATGCGACCTGCAATCTTCTATCTTAGAGTAATAAACGGCCGTCTGACGGAAATGATTCTATTGTTGTAATACCGGAAACAATCAAAGGAAAAAAGCAGCAGCACTGAATGATCATTCTTTTTGGTGAAATCAGCAGATAGTAAGGTTTAAAAACAATAGAAAAGAGAGCATTTTATTAAAGTAATAAAATGTAAAAAAGAAAATTTGAAATTTGTGACAACAGTATATATCACAACAATCTGTATTGGCAAGTATGAGAATTGTGCAGGCAAACATATCAAAGACACAAAAAATTCCTGTTTTTTGGTAAATACATAATTAAGGATAAGTCCGATGATAATTTGCTTACAGATTGGTGTATATATAATCTCTGTGAATATTAAAGGAGTTTTGCTTTATGAAAAAATTTTTTTGTGTAGTTTTATGCGGATTGATGCTGACAGCTTGTTGTGCCTGCGGAAATAATGGTTCGGACACAGGCGGTAATAATGGAACAACTGCATCGCAGAATAATAAGCCGTCTGACGGAGATGTTGAAATAACCTTAGATAATGTAATGGCACACGATGTAACGCCGGAGGAAGATTTTGAAATAGTTCCATATTATGATGAATTTGCAGTATCAGAATATAAAGGAAACGATTCTATTGTTGTAATACCGGAAACAATAGACGGAAAAAAAATAACCGGAGTATATCCTTATGCTTTTGCTAATGGTGATTCCCCAAGTGTAAGAGCAGTAAAATTAGCAGATAGTATAGAACGTATAGGTGATTCTGCATTTTTTAACAATGAAACAATAGAGATTGTAGTATGCGGAAAGGGTTTAAAAACAATAGAAACTAACGCATTTGGGCCATGTCCGAGTTTAAAAGAACTAATTTTGAATGATGGTTTAGAAAGTATTGGCGAATATGGGATATCTCCGCAAAGCAGCTCATTATCTGAATTAACTGTGCCGGATACTGTTAAAGATTTAGAGTATCTTAGCTTGGATGGGATTAAAGTCATAAAAGGTAAAGCAGGTTCGGCAGCCGAAGAATATGTAAAAAGTTATCCGGGTCTTCGTATGTACTTTGAGGCAATAGAGTAATAGATACCGCACCAAACTATATCAGCTAATATGAGAATTTGTGCAGGCAAACATATCAAAGACACAAAAAATTCCTATTTTTCGGTAAATACATAATTAAGGATAATCCCGATTGTGATAGGTTGCTTATAAATACTGCCCGATTTACCTGCCGCATTGTCTTTTGCCTGACTGCTTTTTGTGCAACACGTTTCTGTGCGGGACATAGTTCCACGACAGATTTATGAACACTTTTCACTCTAATTTCCGCAAAAACTTTTACGAACACTTTTTTGTCAATGAATATTGCATTTTCGTTTTGCATATGATATAATAGCCTTAGGCAAAACGAGGTTATAGTCCAACCGGACAAAGACAAACCCCCGATGAGGTTGCAGCTCATCGGGGGTTTTGCTCTTTTACGGCGAGCAACCGTTTGGGCTGAATGCTGTCTTAATCGTCACTATCCAGCCACTTGCAAATGTAAT
>CANQAJ010000225.1 GCA_947589365.1 uncultured Clostridia bacterium
GCAGGGGTATTTGTAAATACCTCCAAACCCTCCTCAGCAGGATATACGCAGGCAGCGAGCAATCCTCTGCGGTTCTTTGCCTCTACCATACATACACGGCAAGCACCTATACAGTTAATATCCTTGAGATAGCACAATGTCGGTATTTCAATATTTGCCTGCTTAGCAGCCTGCAGAATTGTATAGCCCTTTGGTACTTCAACAGGGATATTATTTATTTTCAGATGTACTGTTTCCATGAATTATCCCCTCCTTATTTGGTTACGATAGCGCCGAATTTACAATTACTCATGCAGACGCCGCACTTAATACATTTTGTCGAATCAATAACATGAGGCTGTTTAACTGTGCCGGAAATAGCCTTAACCGGACAATTTCTTGCACAAAGAGTACAACCCTTACATTTTTCGGGAATAATCTCGTATTTGATAAGAGATTTACATACTCCCGCCGGACATGACTTATCCTTAATATGAGCAATATACTCATCCTTGAAAAAGTGCATTGTTGAAAGAATTGGGTTAGGTGCAGTCTGACCGAGAGCACAGAGTGAGGACTTCTGCATATGAGTTGCAAGCTCCTCAATTCTGTCGATATCTTCCATTTCACCGTTACCCTTTGTTATCTTATCGAGATACTGGAGAAGTTTTCTTGTACCTACACGGCACGGTGTACACTTACCGCAGCTCTCATCAACGGTAAATTCAAGATAGAACTTAGCGATATCCACCATACAGGTATCCTCGTCAAGTATAATCATACCGCCCGAACCCATCATTGAGCCGATTGCAAGCAAGCTGTCATAGTCGATAGGTGTATCTATATGCTCAGCCGGAATACATCCTCCGGAAGGACCGCCTGTCTGTGCAGCCTTGAACTTCTTTCCGTTCGGAATACCTCCGCCGATCTCCTCGATAATTTCACGCAGAGTTGTACCCATAGGAATTTCAACAAGACCTACGTTTGTGATTTTACCGCCGAGTGCAAATACTTTTGTACCTCTGCTGGTTTCGGTACCGATTGATGAATACCAATCGCTTCCCTTATATATGATCTGTGCTATATTTGCGTATGTTTCAACATTGTTAAGAACTGTCGGTTTCTCAAACAGACCTTTTACTGCCGGGAACGGAGGACGGGGATGAGGTTCGCCTCTGTTACCTTCGATAGATGTCATAAGTGCTGTTTCCTCACCGCATACAAATGCACCTGCACCAAGACGAATTTCTATATCGAAATCAAAACCTGTTCCGAATATATTCTTTCCGAGGAAACCGTATTCTCTTGCCTGCTCAATAGCTATGCTGAGTCTTTGTACAGCTATCGGATATTCTGCACGAACATATACAAATCCGTGATGTGCTCCTATTGCATAGCCGGCAATCGTCATAGCCTCAATTACGCACTGCGGGTCGCCCTCAAGTATTGAACGATCCATAAATGCACCCGGGTCGCCTTCGTCCGCATTACAGCATACATACTTGATGTCACCCTGTGAAGCTTTTGCGAACATCCACTTTTTACCTGTCGGGAATCCGCCGCCGCCTCTTCCTCTAAGTCCGGAATTAAGCACTTCGTTAATAACATCATCAGGTGTCATGGAAGTAAGAGCCTTATAAAGTGCCTGATAACCGTCAACGGCAATATATTCTTTTATATTCTCCGGATCAATAACACCGCAGTTTCTAAGAGCAATTCTCATCTGCTTCTTATAGAAGTTTGTTTCAGAGAGAGAGATTATAGAGCCGTCTGTATGAATTGTTTCCTGATAAAGAAATTCCTTAACGACATTGCCCTCTTTGAGATGCTCCTTAACAATTCTTTCAACGTGCTCAGGTGTTGCCTGTGCATAGAAAGCACCTTCGGGATAAACAATCATAATCGGACCGAGTGAACAAAGACCGAAGCAGCCTGTTCTCACAACAAGGATTTCGTCCTCAAGTCCGTTTTCTTTAAGCGATTTTTCCAGTGCCTCAAGCACTTTCTTACTGCCTGATGACGTACAACCCGTACCTCCGCAGACAAGTACCTGCTTACGATACTGTGTATGTTTAGCCAGTTCCTCGCCCTTTTCCTTAACGAGTTTTCTGACCATTACAAGGTCTTCATTCTCTTTTTTTATCTGATTAAGTTCTTCAATCGTCATTACTGCTTGCCCCCTTCCTCAGCGATATATTTGTCGATAATTTTTCCAACCTCTTTAGGGGTAAGTTTACCGTAAACTTCTTCATCGATCATCATTACCGGTGCAAGACCGCAGGCACCTACACAACGGCATGAATCAATTGAGAACAGACCGTCAGGTGTACATTCACCGCTTTTGATACCGAGTTTGTTTTCTACCTCAGCAAGTATCTTATCGGCACCCTTTACATAACAAGCTGTGCCAAGACAGATGCTGATTCTGTGTTTGCCCTTCGGGGTAAGGCTGAAACGGGAATAAAATGTTGCAACGCCGTATACTTCACTGAGCGATACTCCGAGTCCGTCAGCTACCATCTGCTGAACCTCGATCGGAAGATAACCGTATATCTCCTGTGCCTCATGTAGTACAGGCAAAAGTGCTCCGGGAACTTCTTTGTTTTTTTCAATTACTTCAAGAAGTTTTTCTTCCTGAGCCTTTGTCCCCTTGAAAGTCAGGGAATTTTCTGCCATAGGATATACCTCCCAATATTTATTAATTTCTACTGAAACCACTACCATTATACA
>CANQAJ010000226.1 GCA_947589365.1 uncultured Clostridia bacterium
CAGATATTGTTAGGTCAATTCTTGTTGATGTTAGATATGTAGATGAAGATATTAATGATATTTGTACCTGTATTGTAGATAATTGTTTAGTGAAATGATTATACAAAAAACGGCACTCTTAAAAAGTATTCAGAAATCATAAATAAACCGTTGGCAGAATTTCAGTGAGGTAGCAGTGGTAGCAAGAACATTGTTTTTTAGTATTATGAAGGTTACATATAATGAAATCATGATTGCTTATATTATAACATAAGAGTTATACACAGACATTTATTGTATCCTCTTGTACAACAGACGCTATGGTGTAGAAACCGACAGCAGCGGACTGTATTATATGCGTGTGAGGTATTACAACCCCGAAATCAAACGTTTTATCAATCAGGACGTTATAGAGGGCAATATTACCAACAGTCCAAGCCTTAAATAAGTATACTTACTGTCAGGGCAATCCTGTAAGTATGTTCGATCCGTTCGGTCTTAGTCCGAAGATTGACCGGAGTGCAGTAGGACATGGCGTGCTTAATATACCTATAATTATTTATAACTTTGAAGTGTCTGACTTCCACGCTTATTATATTACCGACACAGGAGAAACCCTGATTATTTAATGACTCAATCGGGGAAAGGCTGCCAAAGATCGAAGTTGAACGAAACCTTCAACAAGAGCTGCACAAAATGCACAAGGTGGTAAATTATCAAAATACTCAAAGGAGATGGAAAAGAAATATGGACTTAATAAATAGAATAAAAAAACACTATGAAGATAATTGGGGAGATTTTTTGGAATACACATTTCCCTCTGAACCAATATGTAATTTGTTATCAGAATTTCGAATATTAAAATTCAATCCAAATCAAAAAAGAAATTTCTGGACATATGCAACTTGTGGAATGTCAGAACATGATAAAACACAAGGATTAGAATTATTTATCTTTGCACCTACTGAAAATGATTTTATAATAAAATTACTTATTGCGGTTGCAGATTATCATGCGAGCGGATATCATTTAGGATTGGGTCATACTATTAATTTTGGATGTCCTTGGTATTATAAATCAAGATGTGATCATGGTTTGATATCTCTGCCATATCTGGATGGTACTACTTTAGAGTGGTTAAAGATTGGAGATAGAACTATCCGATTTTTATGGTTAATTCCGATTACAGTAGAGGAAGTGGAATATAAAAAAAAGAATGGTTTAGATTCATTAGAGAACATATTTGAAAGTACCTCATTTAACTACATTGATCCGTATAGAAAAAGCGTTGTTTGAAGATTCTTAAACAGATGATATTTTATCAACAAATGTAAAAATTGAATGTATCAATATGATAAATATAATATTACTCCCATAACCCCGATTTTGGGAATATTAAAGTTGGGTTCAGAAAGGAATGGCGGCAGTTTTGGAAAAAGTAATTGAGCTTATTAATGTTTCAGGTGGTGGGGATTGTGCACTGAGCAATTATGGAAATATGAGAGATGTAATAAAGCCATTTAATTATAGGTTCAAAACCGGAGTGTATGTATATGAAGATGAGTGTGGCATGGGCGGATGGGCATTGTCGACACTTTTGACAGGACAGAATAGATTGGATTACGGATGTATACTCTACAATAATGATAAGGTAGAACAGATTCAATTGAAACAAATTGGTTGTTATGTAGGAGAGAATATTAAAATGAAGAAATTTTTTGGATTTGCAGATATGACAGTTTCAGAACAAATTCATTTTGGTATTCACCATGGTTTAAGCTACAGTAATAGCATATCGGATATAAAAAAATTATTTCACTTATCTGACGGGAGATTTAACAGAAAATTTAAGTTTGTTGGTGTGGAAAGGTGGAGAATTTCAATGGCAATCGGGTATGCTATGGGGAAGTCTGTATATTGTTTTCCCTGGATGAATAGTGATACTGTTATTAAGCTTGAAAATATTTTAGCGGATTGTCTTTTTCCTCTTATTAATGTGGGTGCTATAATATTCATACCAACTACGAGTTATAAAAAGATATCCGATATTATTAAGCCTTATAGTCCGATTGTAATTGGTAATGTTTGATTAGTGCTTGATTTTTTCTTTGATTATTGCAGATTAGTATAGGTTATCAGGTTAAATTTGGATTATTTTAGTAATGGTTTGTATCACACGGTGTTAATGTATTAAGCAATAGCAGTCGGAGAGATAATCCGGGTATATTTGCACGATGGTAGGATATGGGTTTAATGTAACACTTCAACAACATAAGCTAATGGAGGTAAATTGAAATGGTTGGTTTTAATTCAGATTATATAGACGAGATACTTTGTGATGATAATTCTGAAAGAGCTATTGATAAAATTGTGGAAATTTGTCGTACATCTGATGAAAAGGATTTCGGATATATTACAAATTATTTGCTAAAATTGATAAGTGAAACAAATGATCCGGGCATCAGGAATATGGTTGCTTTGATTTTTATGGATTTAAGATTTAATGATGCAGTACCTACGCTTATCGCTTTAATTAACGATCCGAAAAACAAGAATTGCAGGGGTACTTTAATATACGCATTGGAGAGCTTAAATTGTGCAGATCAAATAAAGCATATAATATATATTTTGTTTGAAGGAAATTACGAATGTAAATGGAATATTTATTCATTGATACAAGAGAAAATCGGTGAAATGAATACAGAGGACAGGCAATTATGTTTTGATTTG
>CANQAJ010000227.1 GCA_947589365.1 uncultured Clostridia bacterium
TATACACACTTACCCCATTGAGCGATTTTAAAGAGGTCGCCGAGATGGTGCGGTATTCAATGAAACGCCTTGGCTTTACCGACAAGCTTGACACTGTCAACGCTATATTTGACGCGGCACATCTTGAAAACGACACCACCTCATGGGACGGCTATGACTGCCCCGACGGAGCCGTCAAGGTTACGCTCGGTGCAACAAATGTTCCGGATGATTACGTCTGGTCGGGAATGATAATAATGACGGATTCCAAGGGCGGCCAGACGATAATGCTTATAACTCATGACAAAGACAATGTCGCTCAGACATACCTGTATCCGGGTACAAATGTCACGATTTTATATGCATTCCAATACAATGACGGCGTGAGTTCTTCCCTTGCGTACACAGGCGAATTGAGTTCCGATATGTCTTTTAACATGGATTTCAACACGATCACCGAAACCCCTGCTGCATAATCGGCATTAGCCACCCGGTACTAAGTATAGATCAATATGAAGGAGCTGTCGCACAAGCGTAAAAAACGCAGTGCGGCAGCTCTTGTATTTTTGTATAAAAGAAAATAAATATATAAATGAATCTAAAATACCCTGACGAGAATGATAAAAACCAAAAAATTCAAGCAATAGTTTTCCTACTCGATTATAATATAAGCTGATTAAGTTTTAAGACAGTCCGGTTGCTGCTCACGGTTATCACATTTGCCGGAATCCGCAGAGATATCTTCTTTATTATTATTTTTTGTTACAATCCTTGCTTTGATACCCTTTGCGATCATATTCCATCCGTATGTTGCAGTGATAAGAAATTGAGGAATAAAGGCAAACAAATATCTGCTGTTACATTCCCAAATTAAAAGAAAAGCTGTTATGCCTATCAATGAAAGCTGACCGACAAGAATGATAGGATTATATTGTTTAATTTTGAACATGACAACAGCGGAGAAAATACAGCCGAGGATAAGCAGGATATGAAAAGCATACATATAAGTGTTGAAGTACATATAAAGGGATCCTCGTCTTGTAAATAAATCTGTCAGGAATTTATTCTGTCTGAGGGATTTTCTTGATACATAGTCATCCCCTCCAAGAGAAGGATTACACCACGTTCTGATTAATTTGGTACCGAAGATATGGTTGATAAGTCCGCAGAAACCGTAATTATGTATACGTTCGGTCAATACCTCCGTGTCCTTTTCTACCCGCTCGTTATAGGTTTCAAAGCTTGAAGTATATTTTACATCATTACGTATATATCCGCCTGAGTAATTCATTGACATCATTACCCAATGAACAGGGGGAAATTCGTATTTGTCCTTGATTTTATCACTGTAGTTAAAAATAAGGCTTGAAGGAATTGAAATCAATATCATAATTGCAATAGTTGAAATCACGGAAATTCCGGCATAAATCAGCCTTTTTAAGAATTTTTCCCTTTTATTGAAAAACATTCCGATTAATGCGGCAATCAGAGAGATTATCACCATTACCTTGAATTTTGAGCCTATTGCCGCAAAAAGACCTATGAGTATGGAGCATATGTATTTTGTTTTTGTTTTTTTGGTTTTATAAAGCTTGGCAAAAAAGTAGAAAACCGCTGCCGAAAACGGCAGGCTGAATGTGTCGGTATATGCAAATTGAGCATAAAGAAACAAAGGAGTGTATAAAGCAGTGATGACACCTATAAAAAATGCTTTTCGTCTGTCCCATAGTGTCAGTGCAGTAAGATAGATAAATGTAACGGCAATTTGCAGGAAAATACAACTGCATATAAACGAAACACTTTTCATTGTATCGAGTGTTGCATCGGGATTAAAAAAGTGTGCAATCTGAAAAACACAAATTAAAAAAGAAGTGATAAATTGGTTATTCGGATATCTTGCAAAATATCTTGTATCCGGATTTTTATTGTTCAATGCATAATTTGCGGCGGTTTTTACTACCTTTCCCCAATCCCAGGAATATTTTACTTCCAAGGAAAATGCCATTACCAACAGCATTATGAAAGTCAGTATCCATACCCCGGCATACATTCGTATCCACAGTTTATCTTCTGGAGACGGCAGCTTAATAGGTTTTCTGAGGAAAAAAACTCCCACACACAGAACCACACCTAAAGCCAGCAGGGCGAATGGCTGTTTATATACGGATGTTGTTATTGCATAAAATGCAATAAGAATAAAAAGAAAAAAGAACACTGTTTCAAATATGTTGATTGTACGTTTCATAATTTCTCTCCTTTTTAACTTATGATATACAGAAAAAAGATCTGTTTCATATGTATTTTGCTGTGCAGGTTACCCGATACTATTCCGTAAACTGCATTATCTGATTCCGGTAATATTTCGGGAAATGACAGGGGGAATAATATCTTTTTGGTTACCGATAAATCCGGAAAAGTCAGATACTCAGCATTTTTTATTTTATTCATTTTTTAATAGCCGTTTTCCGGAATTTTATTCACTGTTTTTCACCTGTAGGCTTTAAGGATAGCACATATACAAGGTTTTGTCAAGGGACAGGTTTTTATAAAATTAACCTGAGACAGGTGTTGGCTTCACATTATGGTAATGACAAAATAAGCGGGAATAAATAAAGCGGAGAAACAGTTCCGGTAACGGTAATTTCTGATAATGATTATTCTGTCTGCTATTGTTGGTGGGA
>CANQAJ010000228.1 GCA_947589365.1 uncultured Clostridia bacterium
TTACAGCAGAAAGCTGATGTTTATATCATCAATCGTGAAAACCTGCCGTGGCTGATTGAAAACACATATTTCGATTATGACATGGTGGTAGTGGATGAATTATCATCCTTTAAAAATCATCAGGCTAAACGCTTCAAAGCCTTAATGAAGGTCAGACCTATGGTTAAACGCATTGTAGGTCTGACAGGTACACCGAGCAGCAACGGTCTGATGGACTTATTCGCAGAATTTAAATTGCTTGACAAGGGACAGCGGCTCGGTCGCTTTATCGGACAATACCGCAGCACTTATTTTCAGCCGGACAAGATGAACGGCATGATCGTGTATTCCTACAAGCCGCTGCCGGGAGCAGAGAAAAGAATATACGAGAAGATCTCCGATATCACCATCTCCATGAAAGCAACCGACTATTTACAGATGCCGGGGCTTATCAGCAGCAGATACGATGTGGAGCTGTCACCAACGGAAAGATACAAATATGAGCAGCTGAAAAAAGACCTTGTGCTGCCTGTGGATGATGAAGAAATCACAGCAGCAAATGCAGCAACTCTTTCCGGCAAGCTGTGTCAGCTGGCTAACGGTGCAATTTATGATGATGACAAAAATGCAATACAGATACACGACCGTAAGATAGATGCTCTGGAAGATATAATCGAAAGCATGAACGGCAAGCCGCTGTTAGTGGCATACTGGTTTAAACACGATTATGACCGCATAGTTGCAAGGCTTACTGAGTTGGGGGTGCAGTATGCAAAACTTGATTCAGACGAGAGTATCGAAAAGTGGAACAGCGGTGAAATCCCTGTGGCACTTATCCATCCTGCATCAGCCGGACACGGGCTTAATCTTCAAAGCGGTGGATCAACCCTCGTCTGGTTCGGTATCACTTGGAGTCTGGAACTGTATCAGCAGACTGTTGCAAGACTGTGGCGGCAGGGACAGAAGCACACCGTTGTTATTCAGCACATCATCGCAAAGAACACCATTGATGAAAATATCATGGCGGCTCTGGAGAAAAAGGAACATACGCAGTCCGCACTTATTGATGCGGTCAAAGCGAATATATGAAAATGAGTGTAAAAAAGACAATCATAGTCAATCCGAGTGGAATCTTACTTTTTCGGAGGTATTAGCTATGACAGCAAAGGAATACTTACAGCAGGGATATAGAATCGACCAAAGAATCAACAGCAAGATAGCACAGGTAACAAACCTTCGTGAGCTTGCTACAAAAGCAACGGCTACTCTCAGTGATATGCCGGGAAGTGCAACACCTAACAAACACCGCATGGAAGACATCATTGTAAAGATGGTCGATTTAGAAAATGAAATCAATGCAGACATCGACAGCCTTGTAGATTTGAAAGCAGAGATGGTATCTGTGATAAAGAATGTCAGAAATCCCGAACTCCAGACACTGCTTGAGCTGCGTTATCTCTGTTTCAAGACCTGGGAGCAGATTGCCGTGGAGATGAATTACGGGATTGAAAATATTTACAGACTGCATCGTGAAGCTCTCAAAAATATTTCCATACCACATAAAACAATACAGTAAAATACAGTGTAATACAGTATGAAGTGTGCTATAATAGTACTGTGAAAAAATAAATAAACCGCAAGCCGTAGATCAGTAAAAAACTGGTTTGCGGCTTTTTTCATGCCCAAAAGGAAGTGAACCCTATGCCAAGAAAACCAAAGAAACCCTGTGCTTATCCCGGCTGTCCGAAGCTGACGGACGGATTGTACTGTGAGGAACATAAGAAAATAACCAATCAGCAGTACGAGCGTTACGGCAGGAAATATAAGCGGAGCGAGCGTTACGGCTCTGCGTGGCAGAAGGTTCGTGCCCGTTATGTAAAGCTGCACCCGTTCTGTGAGGAGTGCTTTGCACAAGGTATCCTGACAAGAGTAGAACACGTCCACCATATCAAACCTCTTGACGAAGGCGGTACGAATGACTTTGACAACCTCAAGAGCTTATGTCAGTCATGTCATTCACGGATTCACGCTTTGAGAGGTGACTACCGGCATAAGTGACAAATAGTATTTCATGTTTTGTCACTATGCGACAACCCCCAGGGGCGGTCAAAATCTCTAAAAAGTGAATTACACAGGAACGGGCGCCCCCTTCGCGTATAAAAATCGCAAATTCAAAGAGGGTATATGCCCTAATATTCTATAAAATTTTTTCTCAACGGCAATTTAATCTGAAAAGCCCCATAAATCCCCAATAATCAAACAGAATTCAAACACATCAGCCCGAACGCAATCGGGCTTTTTTGCTGCGTTTTTTTCAATTGGGGTTTGATTATTATTCAAACATCGTTTTATTTTTTAATTCTTTTCGGAAGGAGGTGCCAGAAGCAATGGCAAAGGACGGAACCAATCGTGGAGGTGCAAGACCGGGTGCAGGGCGCAAGCCTAAAGCACTGAAAGAAAAACTGGATGCCGGCAATCCCGGAAACCACCCTTTAAGGCGGCTTGATATCCCTGAAAATATCGAAGGTGTCGATATGCCGAAGCCGAGCGATTATCTCTCGGCAATGCAGCGTGACGGAAAACCGCTCGGTGCTGACGAGATATACACAAAAATGTGCAGATGGCTTGGAAAGTTAGGCTGCGATATATTTGTGAACCCTCTGCTCGTTGAACAATATTC
>CANQAJ010000229.1 GCA_947589365.1 uncultured Clostridia bacterium
ACCTCACCCTATCTTATTATACACCTTTCCTTCGGATTTTTAAATAGGTTTTCTTATTTGTCGTTTACTATAATTTTGATACGGGCATTATTGCTCCAATCTTTGTCGTTCTTTTCATCAACTCACCTCCCGTCGGTACGGTAATATTCGCATAATATCCTGAAAATATCAAGCGGTATTCGGCATGATCTCAGCAAGAACAGGAGAGAAAGACAGGCGGTTTTTCTCGGATATTTTGTTGAATTCATCAACAGTTATCAGTTTTTCCGACAAAGCTTTTTGCAGTATTTTATTTATAAATTCTATTTCAAACTAAAATTTCTATTTTTTCTCGTTGACTATTTGCTCATTATCGCATATAATATAGATAGTGGGTGTATCTCAGCCCTAAATGAGAGATTTAAAAAGCGAGCTTCTCTTGGCTCTAATCAAGAAATTTAACAGTGAGTGTTTCGCAACTCTGAGTGCGATCGTAACATCAGGGGCAGCTTTGTTTGCCCCTGTTTGTTTTAAGGAGTATTGTAAATGACAAGTCTGAAGCTATACGAAATCGAACCTGAATATATAGATTACATATCAGCATTTGCCCCACATTTATTTCATAACAAAAAGCCCGGTCAAAGTCACGATAGAAAGTATATTGGAATAATTCTCCATATAAACGGGTTTGATTATTTTGCTCCTTTATCTTCATTTAAAGCAAAACACTATTCTATGAAAGAAAGTATAGACTTCATAAAGATAAAAAAATATGCAGTCATAAATCTGAATAATATGTTTCCGGCACCGCTTCATATCTGCAAATATATAAATATAAGCATACAACGAGATAAAAAATACAGAGATTTGCTTTTGGCAGAATATCGTTTTATAAAATCTATTCAGGATAAAATAAGAAAAAATGCCCAGATGCTATATCATTTCAAGTTTGAGTTTGGTATTGCAGACAAAATTGCCGTTTTTGCCAATATAGCCTTTCGCCGTTTTCAAAAATCTTTCCCTGTCTGTCATAGTAAAAGTCCTCCCTCAAGTAAATTTTTTGATAGTATCCAAGCGGTCAAAAATCTCTTTTACAGAGTGACCGTCAGATTTCTTTGTCAGCTTGTTCAGCAGATTTGCATTGACAGTCTTTCGGGAAAATAAAAAAGAGTATGCATTTGTTTGCTCCTCTTCATCGGGTGTATTTTCCTGTTCATCTTCTTGTTTCTTTCCGAAAATGCTGTCTGCAAAGCCAAGTTCAATAGCCTTGTTTGCGTTCATCCAAGTTTCCGCCTCCATCAGCCTTGACAGCTTCGCCCTTGAAAGACCTGTTTTAAGCTGATAGGCATTGATGATGCTTTCCTTGACTTCGGCAAGCATATCTATTGCCTTTTGCATTTCGTTATGGTCGCCGAAAGCAATTGTCGCCGGATTATGGATCATCATCATGGATGCAGGAGACATCAGAACTGTATCTCCCGACATAGCAATGACCGATGCGGCACTTGCCGAAATAGCATCAATTTTTACTGTGACCTTGCCGGGATATTCCGACAGCCAAAAATGGCATGAAAAAAGCACCTGCCATTTATCAGCAGATGCTCCTCCGTAATATTTTGTTATATAATATTTTTTATATCAATCAAAGAATGTAAAATGTAATCAGGTCTTACGATAGAATTGTTGCTGTATTCTCCTTTTCTGTCAATTAATGCCGACCTCATTCTGATAGCAGCCAGTCAATCAGATTTATCGACTTGATACCATCATAGGAAGTAATAAAATCCCTGTCCATTGAAAGAATGATCTTTTCATAGTTATCACGTATCATTTGCAGCGGACGAAGCTCACGCTCTCTTGTTTCCGGCGACCGAATACTTTCTGTAACCTGAATATACATCTTATCACCCGGCTTTTCCGCAACAAAATCAACCTCAGCTTCTCCGATCTTGCCTATATAAACCCGCCAGTCACGGCGTATCAGTTCAAGATAGACGATATTTTCCATTATATGTCCGCGGTCTGCGTCACGATAGCCTAAAAGCATATTCCGAAAGCCAAGATCAATGATGTAGTTTTTCTCCAGTGTTTTCAAAAGCTGCTTACCCTTTACATCATATCTTCCGACGGATGAAAAAATATAAGCACTGCAAAGCATTGAGATGTACTTATTTACAGTTTTCCCTGCAATACCCTTTGACTTTCCCTCTCGTATGTCGCCCTCATCTGAAAGGATAACACCTATATTATTCGGGGAAGTTATGCTGCCGATATTGGAACACATAAAACGCATGATTTTCTGAAGCGTAGTATTGTCGGCCTGACTGTTCCGCTGCAATATATCTTTGAGGACAACAGTTGAGTAAATACCCTCCAAAGCCTGATCAACCCGTGCTTCGTTAAATTTGTACTCTCTGAGTATCGGCATACCGCCGAACTGCAGATATTTCTGAAACTTTTCCTCCATCGTAACTGATGTATCAAAATCATAGAATGTCAGAAACTCCTTGAAGGAAAGCGGAAGGACTTTTATCTCGACATATCTGCCCGAAAGAAGCGTTGAAAACTCAGTTGAAAGCAAATATGCGTTAGAACCTGTGATATATAGTAAACGACATTTATAATTTCCTAAACGTGAAAATCAAACGAGCATAAGGATTTCAACCAAAGATTAGGG
>CANQAJ010000230.1 GCA_947589365.1 uncultured Clostridia bacterium
AATTTCAGACAGTCTACGGTATTTCGTGCAAAACGGCTGATGGATTTTGTAATGACCATATCGATACTGCCGTTCATACATTCACTTATCATACGGTTAAAACTTTCACGCTTTTTTGTACCTGTGCCACTTATGCCGTCATCGGCAAACACTCCGGCAAACTGCCACTCCGGATTGGAGCGGATAAAGTCCGTGTAATGCGTGACCTGTGCTTCATAGCTTGCTGCCTGTTCATCGCTGTCCGTGCTGACACGGCAGTATGCCGCAACTTTCAACTTTGGTTTCGCTGCAGTTTTTGCTTTGTCATCACGGATTCTGCCGGCAGGTATTACAGTTATGTTTTTACCCATTTGCTGACACCTTCCTCTCGATAGTACTGTAAATGTATTCTGCCTGTTCGTAAGGGTCTTCGCTGACCTTTGTTTTTGATGTATTGATAGTAAAGTCATAACTTACCGCAGGCTTGGCTTTAGGGATTGGCTCTTTTATTCTTCCGAGTGCAGAGGCTCTTTTCTGCCGTGTGATTTCGGCAAGATTAAAAGTATCCTCGTCAATGATTTGCGGATATAAAGTGCTGCCAAGATAATGCCTGTTTCGCAGCATTCTTCCCAATACGCTGTGCGTTTTATTGATACCGGACTTTTTGGCTGATTCGTTTAGTGAGTGCCCTGAATTATAGGCATCGAAAAACAGCCGTATTTTTTGAGCCTGCAGTTCATCAATAATTATCTCTCCGTTCTTCATTTTATATCCGTAAATCATTCAATCAACTCCTCTGTCAGAACTAAACCGCATTTCAAATGAAATTCCGCTTCATGCCTTGAAATTATTCTGATATGGTCAACAAACTCCGAAAACAGGCTGTCTCTGTATTCTTCAATGCAGTTGTTTTCGCCTGTAAACCTTATCAGCTTTTTAAGCTCTGTTATTTTTTCTTCCCGGTTTTCGGCAGAAATAAGGCTTTTTTCTTTTTGCAGTTTGTCAAACTCATTTTTCAGCCCGGTGTTTTCCTGCGTGTAAATATCCCCGTCAATCATTCCCGATGACAAAAGTTTAAGGAGAATCTGCTGACTTTCTATGTTTTTGCTTATCATGTCATCACATTCTTTCAGCCTTTTATTTCTGCCTTCCTTTTGCAGTTTCCTTAACAGCGGTGTCAGCACATATTTTCGTCCGAATATCAGCTTGTTTATCATTATCAGAAATGCAGACTTCAAAGAATCATCTGTAACATATTTCATCGAACAGGCATTTATATTTTGCAGGTGATTTTTACAGCACCATGCTGTATAACTGCCCGATACAGTATAATGAATTCTTCGCTTGAAAACACTGCCGCATTCACCACAGATAATCTTTCCCGAAAATCCGTACCTGTTCTGATACTTTTTTGTATCACAATTTCCTTTTCGCCGAAACTTGATAATTTCGTTGGCTCTGTCAAATACTTCATGTGAAACTATCGGCTCATGATGTTCGGTGATAAGGTATTGGTTGCAAACTCCGTGATTTCTGTGACGGATAAAGCTGCTGTCGGTGTAGGTTTTCTGAAACAAAGCATCTCCCACATATTTTTCGTTGGAGATAAGCTCTGTAATGCTTTCTGCTCTCCATCTGCCGCCCCGTACCGTGACAATACCCTGACCGTTCAATTTTTCAGCTATCTGTGATGATGTTTTTCCCGAAAGAATATCGGCAAAAATCTCTTTGACGATTGCAGCCTGCTCCTGCACAATAACCATTCTGCCGTTTTCATTTTTATAACCGTAAGGCGGAACAGAAATAACATAGGTATCGTTTTCAAAGCGTTTTCGGACACTCCACTTTTCGTTTTCTGAAATGGATACGGATTCGCTTTCCGCCAGACTGCCAAGTATCGACAGCATAAGCTCGCTTTCCATAGAGCCTGTATCTATGTTTTCCTTTTCAAACAAAATCCGCACACCAAACCTGAGAAGTTTTCTTGTTATTTCAATGCAGTCTGTCGTATTTCTTGCAAATCGGCTGATGGACTTCGTAAGCACCAAATCGATTTTTCTTTTTTCGCAGTCGCTTATCATGGCAAGAAGTCCATTCCTTCCGTTTTGTGAAGTTCCGCTTATACCTTGGTCATAGTACAGCCCTGCATATTCCCATTCAGGATTGCTTCTGATATAAGTTTCATAATGCGTTTTCTGCGTATTAAGACTTGCTTTCTGTTCATCACTTGCCGTTGAAACACGGCAGTAAGCGGCAACTCTTAATTTTGATACGGGCATTATTGCTTCAATCTTTGTCGTTCTTTTCATCAACTCACCTCCCATTGGTACGGTAATATTCGCATAATATCCTGAAAATATCAAGCGGTATTCGGCATGATCTCAGCAAGAACAGGAGAGAAAGACAGGCGGTTTTTCTCGGATATTTTGTTGAATTCATCAACAGTTATCAGTTTTTCCGACAAAGCTTTTTGCAGTATTTTCTGTACAATGTAGTAACTGTACTCACTTGCTAACTGTTCATTTGTTATCTTCATAGCGTATTCCCCCGTAAAAATTCAGCAGACACCCGTATGAAAACGAGTGCCTGCCTTCTTCGTATTACTGATTTTTCATCAGCTCATTAACCCTTGTCTGCACCTTGCCGTAATCATATCC
>CANQAJ010000231.1 GCA_947589365.1 uncultured Clostridia bacterium
GTTTATTCAAATAATGGGCTGATTTATGGAACATTTGATCATTACAGAACCTTTTTCCGATTTTATAGGAGGTAGAATATGACTTGTTCTGTTGATGAATGTATTGTTATAATATCACTTTATTTAAGGGACTATATAAACAAAGAACAATTTGCCGACATAGTTTATTCCAATCTTGATGTTTTTGAAACAGCATTGAGAAATGATATTTTTTTTAGCATAATTGAAACTGATTTTTCATGTAAGGATGAACGTGTAAAATTAGATACTAAGCTGACATCATATCTTTTTGAATGTTATAATATATCTTTGGATGATATAAGTGATTCGTATGTAGAAAACATTATTCAAGATAGAAAAAATCCCATATTGTGTGATATGTTGGGAGAAAAATATGTTCAAAAAAATGAAGTGACTATTGATTGTTCAAATATTTTTTCATATGATGAATTGATAGAGATTGTTAAAAGCAAATTAGAATTTCCAATTTTTTGCTCAAATTGGGATGGTATTAAAGATATGCTTTATGATGTGTTATTTCCTAAAAAAATTATTATCACTAATTGGGATTTATTAAAAAAACGACTTCCGGATGATGCACTTACATTTAAAGACATACTGGATAAAGCAATAAAAATTTATAATTACCAACTTATTGTAGAATATCATTAAGTGTATGTGTATCGTATAAGAAAGAACGAGTAAAGACAAACCGTAAGCTGTTTCTGTTCAAGGTGAGATTCTGCTCCCGGCGAACGGTAATGCAATATAGTTTCTGCCGTTTTGGATTTAGTTGATATACTTTGTGGCTGCATTTTTCGCTTTTTATAAAATTAACACAACTCCGTTTATTTTATGCTTCCGGTAATTATATTGGTAAATGGAATAGTACTAAAAAAGGAGATTTGATAATGCTAATGCCAACTAAAGATGAAATTAAAGAGAAATTAGAACTGTTACTTAAAAAAGATATAAGTAGAGAAGAGATATCCGATTGGGCCGGGAGTTATATAACTAATGATGAAATAATACAGAATTTCAATGATTTATTATGGGATTATATAGTCGATATTTCGTTTATTGGAGAAATGATTGCACCAAATACTTATTTGTATGATGATGATAAGGTACTGAGTCTGTATAACTCACTTGAATGTATCTGAAAACATAAGGATAAAATCCGCAAGAAAAGAACTTATGCATGGAATTAAGATGTCAGTTAAATAAAACAAGAATGAATAGATTGATTAAGTAAAAGTAACTCCGAAAAAGGTCATATTTTCTTTGATAAGCTCTATCAGGAGGATAAGATGAAACATAAAAAAGTTTATAATTTAATTCCGGGCGAAAGAGTGGATAATATTCATATAGTTGAAACGATAAAATGTAAAATAGCCAATGTTGAACTCAATGATTGTATAATGGAAAACGAACAGAGTTATATATCCTACATATCGGAATTCCATGATTGTTATGTATTATACCTTGATCCTATGAATATAGTAATAAGATTGTACAAAGTAGATTCCGATAAATTATTATCTTTTTTAAGTTCTAATATTAGTTTTTATTATGGACGGGGTTTGGATATTGCAGTATGCCCTTTAAATATTGATTGTGTTATAGTTTTCAATCATGATGGGCAGGCGTTCTTGATAAAGTAAACTCAAACGAGATAGTGTCAACACCGTCACGTAAAAACGATTATAAACTAATGAAGAATAAAAATGGATTTAGTGAATTGAAAATAACCCAAAGCAGGCGGTATGTTTTGGCAGATTTGACTCAGAGAAAAGAGCAGACAAAGCTTTATTATGTCTGTAAGCAGATATAATCGAAGCACTTGAAAATTGGAGATATTAAAATGAATAGACTATGTTTATCTGATTTAGTTAAAATAACTACTGAAAAATTTGAAGATAGTATAGATATGTTGGAAAATGGTAAAATTAGTCTGTCTGCATATTTAAAAAATTATTCCGACTATTATAAGGAATTGTTAGAAAAAGCAAAAGAAATAGAAAAAAATGTTGCTATAGAACAACTGCTTGAATATTTTAAAAGTATTAATAAAAAAACAAAATGGAGTTTAGAGGATAGTATCTGGATAAACTGTGTGCATGACTTCCCGGAATGTATGTTTATTCCATATCTGACCGATATACTTGAACTTCAGGATATAACTGTTCCATATTATGAAGTGTTAGATGTATTAACATATATGCCCGAAGAAATAGGTGAGTATGCAGTACCGGGTATTTGCCGGGCAATATCTGCCAATAATCCGTTTTGGTCAGACGAGATTTTTCAATCAGCTTTTCAAGCACTGGTATTTATTGGAGATGAACGCGGATATGAATTTATATATAATTCCTGTACATCAACCGTTCCTCTCATATCAAAATGGGCCATATATTATAGAGATAATTGGTTAGAAGATGTTGATGATGAGAGTTAAATAAAATTATTATATGTTTATATTCAACCGGCTTTTATTATGACTAATGGAAAAGGTGATATGATTGAGAAAAATGATAGATTACAATTTCTTATTAACAAAAAAGAGCTTTTTGCTATGGTTTATC
>CANQAJ010000232.1 GCA_947589365.1 uncultured Clostridia bacterium
CAGGCAAACTCATTATCGCGGGAACAGACTACCCTCCACCATAATCAAAGCGAACGCAGTGAGCGAAAACGCGAACATGACAGCGGGGGCACCCCGCCGGCACGCCGCCGCAGTCAATCCGTAATTAATTTACTCAGGCAAGCTGCTTTATGGCTCGACCATAAATTTACTCGATGAACTACACATGAGTTTTGCTAACTATAAGTTATTAATTTGACTTGTAATTCTTCTCCAGCGTTCCGGCTTTTTCTTCCTCGTCAAGGGCAGCAAAAGCTTCTTCGGCATTTGTGAAATTCTCCGATTGTATCGCCTGTGCCGTTACCTTTATCTGAAATTTTCCGAGGAGCTTTAAATCACTCCTGCTGAAGTCCTTCGGGATGACAACGTTCGTAAACAATACAGCCGTACCGTCTTTTGGGAATATTCCCTTATAGTTGTAGTAATATGTTCCCGTGGAGGATTTCGACGAATCATATGTAAATTTCGTTTCGTTTACTGTCGGGTATGAGCCAAGCTCGGAAAGCGTATACATCTTCCCCGGTACGATATTTTTTGTTACCGGCTCACCTGCGGCATTATATGTGCTGTCAAAATGCACAAGCTTCAATATCTTCTCCGCACGGGCGGAATCCGTTATCACCTTGCCGTAATTCGGGTTATCTATAGTTTTAGGAACTCCGGGTGTTTGTGACTCGTCCTGATATGCCGGGTTGGGTATTGTTTCGGCATCGTCAACTATCTGCATTACAGCACGCATATAGCTGTCACTTTGAATATTTGTGATTGTCGGGTCTTTCAGCCTTGTTGTTCCGGGGACGAGGTTTTCTCCGTCCGTTTCGTGCCAGTTCGGTTCGGCTATTTCAATATCGAGGTCGCCCATGTCAAACCTGTTGACAACATCCTCGGAATCGGTCAAAAACGCAAGTGTTCCTCCGATTGAAAGAGCGATAATAACCGAAATGCTAAGAATACCGATAATAATACGTTTTTTCATAATAATAACTCTCCTTTTATACTCATGTAAGTTCCAGCGGGTTTTCATCTGTTGGGGTGTGGGTGAACACTACATTATCATTCATTCCCCATTCTTTAAATTCCTCATAATTCTTTCCTGCTTCCTCCTGTGCGGCGAAGCCCTCTATATAGATATAGAAGCCGCCTATACTTCTGAGGTATTCGACATCCTCATTTGTTGCCGTATCCTTAAACTTTACGGTTGTAAAAATCGGCTCGGTCTTATCTCCGTTGATTTTCGGTTGGGATTTGTTGTTCCTTATGTTAAGAATTTCTTTGTAGTAAAAGACCTGTGAAACTGTGTTTTCGTTTCCGGAGATACGCTCCCACTTATCGCTCGTGCCGATATTATAGTCTATAGATATTATATCGGAAATCCGCTGAATGTCAACAAGGCTGAGGGGTTTCCCCTTATTTTTCCCGCCGCCGTAGACAAAGGTTATTTTTGCCGCCACCCATTCGTTACATACTGTCCCTGTATTGGTTATAACGGGATTTTTTGCCGCTTGCGCTCCGGGTATCATGTTTTTTGATGCCGTGTCACCATAGATTATATCATTTCCCGCCGCATCTGTTTTGGGGCGTGTTCCTGCGCCTATACCGGTTTCTTCATAGACGGGTTTATTTATATCGCCGTCGGTATATCCGTATATCGGCTTATTATCACTTGTATATCCGTATATCGGTGTACCGTCACTGTCGTAATCCTTTATACCGTTCCATTCAGTTTCGGTCAGGTTTGCATTGAGAGAATCAACATCAAAGGAAAAGTTATTTATTTTTTCCTCTGTAAGAGCCGTCATAAAAGCGAATGTTCCGCCGGCAGCAACGGCCGCAACTGCTGTCAGGGCGAGTGTCCCTGCAATAATCCTTGCTATTTTTGATTTTTTTGTTTTCATGGCGCAAGACTCCTTTTTATTTTTTATTATTTACGGATATATCGGATCTACCTTTATTCTTTTCCGACTTTTTATGTTTTTTTCTACGGCTGTGCCGCATAAGCGAGAGGGTTGTCAGGGCGGTTACTGCCACCACTGCCGTTATTTTTCCCCACACGGTTTCTGTCCATATCAAAAGATATCCGAGCAGTGGTATGCAGAGGCAGACCTTGCCCACAACATTCTTATAGGAGGTGGGTCGGTCGTTCATATCGTTTGTTATGCCCCGTGTTGTCAGATATTGTGTTCTGTCATCCTTTTCCACTATTTTGTGGGTCACAAGAGTCAGGCTTTCATCACGCACATATGTTATATTATCACCCTTTTTCAGGTCCCCATAATCTGTGGGCAGTACCACTATCATACTTCCCACAGGCAGTTCGGGTTCCATTGAGGGTGTCAGCACCGCCTTAAATTCCGCACTGTACACAAACCTCAGCAGCACCGCCGAAAGCAAGCATACCGCAAGTATGCCTATTGTAATGTAAGAAAAAATATTGCATATTCTTTTCATAAAACTCCCTTTATACTCTTTCGTCCGCCCGCCGGGTGCGGGCGGACAAAAGCCTGTCTGTTGTTAATCAGTCATAGTATTGTACTGTTCCGGTGCAGCCGTAT
>CANQAJ010000233.1 GCA_947589365.1 uncultured Clostridia bacterium
GGACGGCGACCAAAGGCTCTGCCTTTGGAAACCGCAAGCCTTTTAAAAAAGGCTTGACCTAAAACTGCCGTTTTGCTTGCCATAAGTTTCTGTTTGCGGAAACAGACATCCCTCCACTATAAACAAAGCGAACGCAGCGAGCGACCCCGCGAATTGCCCGCGGGGGCATCCCCGCCGCCGCTGCCGCTGTTAAGCTTTTTCTATGTTTTTTATTAGATTAACCATTTCTATTGCACCAAGAGCACAGTCATATCCTTTGTTTCCTGCTTTTGTTCCGGCTCTTTCGATAGCCTGTTCAATATTCTCAGTTGTAAGTATTCCAAACATCACAGGAATACCGCTTTCAAGACCTACGGCGGCGATTCCCTTTGATACTTCATTACATACATAATCATAATGACTTGTAGAACCGCGGATAACCGCTCCAAGACATATTACAGCATCATATTTGCCGCTCTGTGCCATCTTTGATGCGATAAGCGGTATTTCAAATGCTCCCGGTACCCACGCTGTTTCAATATCATCCTCACGCACACCGTGCCTGAGAAGTCCGTCCTCGGCACCGCTCAGAAGCTTTGATACAATAAATTCATTGAACCTCGCTGCAACAATTCCTACTCTGATGCCCTCCGCAGTTAATTTACCCTCGTATGTTCTCATTACAACCATTCCTTTCATATTTTATAATCAGTATTTCATTATGTGACCCATTCTCTGCTGTTTTGTTTTCAGGTAAAACAAATCATGCTCGTTTGCCTCCATCTGGATCGGTACTCTCTCTGTTATCTCAAGTCCGAATTCCGAAAGCTGATATATTTTGTCCGGATTATTCGTTAAAAGTCTGATACTTTTAACACCTAATTCCCTCAAAATCTGTGCACCGATATAATATTCCCTGCTGTCGGCGGCAAATCCGAGTGCAATATTAGCCTCAAGCGTATCCATGCCCTGTTCCTGCAATTCGTATGCCCTGAGCTTATTTATAAGACCTATACCTCTGCCTTCCTGACGCATATAAAGAAGAATACCTCTGCCCTCTTTTTCTATCATGGTCATAGCCGCTGCAAGCTGCTGTCCGCAGTCACACCTGAGAGAACCGAATGTATCTCCTGTCAGACATTCCGAATGTACACGGCACAAAACATCTTTGCCGTTGCCGATATCACCCTTTACAAGTGCGATGTGATGTTCACCGTTAAGCTTATTTACAAAGCCAAATGCCTTGAAATCTCCGTACTTTGTCGGCAGATTTACCTCTGCTTTTTTGTCTATAAGCTTTTCATGACTTTTACGGTAATTCTGCAAATCCTTTATTGTAATAAACGCAATATTATATTTTTCAGCCAATTCCTTAAGCTGAGGTGTTCTCATCATAGTACCGTCGTCCGCCATTATCTCACAGCAAAGTCCGCATTCCTTAAGTCCGGCAAGTCGGCATAAGTCAACGGTAGCCTCCGTATGACCGTTTCTTTCGAGTACACCGTTTTTCCTTGCTAAAAGCGGGAACATATGTCCCGGTCTGCGGAAATCCTCCGGCTTTACACTGTCGGAAACACAAGCCATAGCCGTGACAGAACGCTCCGCCGCAGATATACCGGTTGTGGTGGATATATGGTCGATCGACACGGTAAATGCCGTTTCATGGTTATCCGTATTATTCTGCACCATTTGAGGAATTTTCAGCTTTCTTACATATTCCTCCGACATAGGCATACAGATAAGTCCCTTGCCGTGTATTGCCATGAAATTGATATTCTCCGTTGTGGCAAATTCTGCCGCACAGATAAAATCCCCCTCATTTTCACGGTCAGGGTCATCCGTTACCAGTATGATTTTACCCTTTCTTAATTCCTCCAAAGCTTCTTCTATGGTATTAAATTCCGACATAATATTTCCTCCTCTTTAATAATTGCCGTCAGAAACCATATTTCTGCAAAAATTCCATTGTAATTCCGCTCTTTCCGGGTTCCTCTTTTTTTCCGTCAATAAGCTTTTCCACATATTTACCGATAATATCCGTTTCCAGATTCACACTGTCACCCTCGTGTTTATTTCTCAAAGCAGTAATACCAACTGTATGGGGAATAGCAGATACCGAAAAATTATTTTTATCGACCCTTGCAACGGTCAGACTTATTCCGTCCACCGCAATTGAACCTTTCTCTACAATATATTTCATAATACTGCTGTCAGCCTGTATAGTGTACCATATTGCCGTATCGTCACGTCTTATTTTTGTAACTCTGCCTATACCGTCAACGTGTCCGGCGACAATATGTCCCCCGAACCTGCCGTCTGCCGCCATAGCTCTTTCGAGGTTCACTTCGCTTCCTTCCGTAAATCCTCCGCCCGAACGGTCGAGCGTTTCATGCATGATATCCGCCGTAAACCAATCGCTTCCAATATCCGTAACAGTAAGACATACTCCATTAACGGCTATACTGTCACCGATTTTTGTACCATCCGTTACCTTCGTTGCCTGTACCTTGACAACAGCGGAAAATTTTCCTTTGTTTATTTTTTCTATGATACCGATTTCCTCAATAATTCCGGTAAAC
>CANQAJ010000234.1 GCA_947589365.1 uncultured Clostridia bacterium
TTATCCAGACCTGCTTGGAGTTATTTTACCATTTTCAAATTATTATTTGAAGTCGCTGGAGGATTGAGGGGATACGATAGATGAGTCCGGTTATTTACAGGAACACTATTTTCATGAGTTCAAAAACTTAAAATATCTATATATTGATTATTTATCCCCATATCAGGATAACAGACTTATTAGTATGATAAAAGAGGATATTCCCTCTGATTGTGAGTTTTACGTTGGTTATGGGCAAGAAAAGCAAAAAGTTTAGAACAATTGCATATGGTGTGACAGCGAAACGGATACGGACGGAGGGGTCTGCCGGTGAAGAGTATATACGGTTTACTCATGAAACAGACGTTTTTTAACTACTTGCAAGAAGAAAATAGAGGTCCGAATAGCAATTTGTAGTAATTGAGAATCAAAGAGGTGTTTTTCATGACTTTTGGTGAGATAAGGAAGAGCAGAAGATATAAGATTATAGTGTCTGTATTAGCAGTAGTGTTTCTGTTTTTTGCCTTCGGTCTGGATACTCATGTTTTTTATACGGAAACCGGATATATAGAAAAATACTTTTATGAACATAATATGTCTGTAGAATATATAGGTTCCGACAATGATTCGCAGACGGAGGGTTATCCTATACCGGAGTCGATGGAAAAATACAGTGGTAACCATACAATATACTTCTACAGATGGAAAGATACGGATAACAGAATAGTTACAGCAGTGTGTTTATCTGAATGCCAAACGTCCGGTTTTGTTCCTAATTTCTCTTTTAGAAGAGTGGTGCTTTGCGATGTAGGTGAGGTTATTGCTGATAAAATTTTGTCAGATACCGGTGATAGTTTAGACGTGGATAATATTACGTTTGTTGAGGCACTTGAACAGATAAATCATAAAGTAACAATATTAAATAAACAATGTAAAAAATATAACACTGTTGCAACAATAAGGATAAAAATAAAAAAAGATGGAGTAGTAAATTCATTCGAGTGCCGAAATGATTATACTAAAGAGGATATACGTAAAGAACTGAATACATGGAATATATTGTGATAGCTACTTATGTATGGTACAAAAACTATTTTCTAACTGTCCTTTTGTGGGGATGCCGCCGACATCCCCACCCTGCCTCGGCAGGAAAGAAAAATGTTGATGAAATACAGAAACAAATATTGACATTTGAGAAATAATGTTGTATAAAGATGGTATATGGCGTGACAGTGAAACGGATACGGACGCAGATGACCTGCCGTATTGCTGCGAGTTGGTTCTCTTTGCAAATTTATTCAGTTTTCGTACAGCAGTTGATATGCTTAATTCTGATTTTTTGAACTTTAAATCCTATACTAAATACGAGTTAAGTTTTAAGGGTAATATATTTTAAGATAAGCAAAAAGCACTGAAAATGTTTTGGGATGTATTGTCTTGGTTGGAGGTGGTTTTGAATGAAGAAGAAAGTACTGAGAATATGTTCGATAATATTCGGTATAGTAATTTTATTATTACTATTATTTACAATACTTTTATTAACACACACTACATTTAAAATCGCATACAAATATGGTAATCTGCATCAACAGATAAATTTTGCTTCATGTGAAAACCTTTTATCCGAATCAGATGGGTATATAGAAAGTAAGGAAAATTTATTTTCAAAATCCTATTCTATTTCATCCGGTAACTATAAAATAATATATCATCCTAATCGTTTATTTGAGTATTATGCTGAACTGGAAACTGAATTTACGAACGGTGATGAGAAAGGAATGCTAAACATATATATTGGCGATTCGGAATATAGAATTGAAGTACGTGTTGACCATGAGATGATGTATACAGCCGCAAATCTTGATTTAAGTTATAAGGATTTATCAGTTGGGGGTCTTTTTTATCAGGGTGACAATGAAAATGATATAATTCTTGAAGAATATAAAAGCCAGATTAGTGAGGCATTGGATTATTTTTATAACACAAGTAGTGAAAATATGAAGAAAATATATGATAAGTTATAATTTATGTTATGAATAGGAGTTATTTCTTGATAATAATATGATTGCAAATGTTTTAGTATATAATTATGATTACTGTTTGCTATCAGACGGAACTTATACACAAGCCGTATTTGATGCCGGATGATTAGATTAACCTTGAGGTGATAGACAATGTTTAAAGTTTTAAAAAGATGTGCTATCGTTTTAATGACTTGTATTGTTATTTTTTCGCTAATTTTTGTAGGTTATGTATATATGTATATCTTTCCTAAATTGAATATTTATGAAAATATAGATAAATTTGAGTTTTATAACAGTAATAATGACTTGATTACAATAAAACCTACTGACTATGATTTTGATATTACATATAAGTCATATATTACAAAAGAACAATTATCAGGAAAGGTAATTCATAATGATGGTACTGTCGGAAAAATGGTATATTATTCCCCGGGCAACCTTTTAAAAATTGAGGGAATATCGTTTTTTATTGATTTGAAATCGAATAAATGGATAGCTTATCCCTAAAAGATTTTATTGATAATAGATTCAGCACAAAATATTGGTTATAG